>NZ_JCBCUW010000147.1:0-505 GCF_059862525.1 Pseudomonas sp. MF08875 | reverse complement strand
TGGCTGAAACCTTGGGCAAGGCCGAGTTGAAGGGTCGCACGTTCGGGGATACTGAGTTCGTGATAGGACATAGTGGCAGCACCGTACCGGAAAGGTCAGGTGTTGCACTCAGTTTTTGCGGCCGCCAGCTGTCATCGACGTTCATCCCTATGTATTCTCGCAGGTCAGCTCTGGAACCCATGTATAAATATTGCGAGACAATTCGCGCGAATGGATTGCGCACAATGGAGAACTTGAAGAGGCTGTCAAATTTTTTGCGCCCAACGTACTGCCTGATCTGCATGGCTTTCAGGTGTTGCAGTCCACCGGTTTGAAACTTGTTGTGGAACTGGTCAAGAAAGCCCATCCAAAGATTTTCTTCCGTTTTTTCGTGTTCCTCCCCTGAATTCATAGAATAAGCGCAACGCTTGAAACGAGAGGCAGAGAGCCAGCCACCGGTAGAATCCAGGCTCTCACACCGAAGGATTCAAGCGCAGATGACTACGCATTACCGGCAGCTGACTCA
>NZ_JCBCUW010000146.1:0-529 GCF_059862525.1 Pseudomonas sp. MF08875 | reverse complement strand
ACCTGCTCGACCCCGACCAGGTGCCCGCCGCCGGTGTCATCCTGACCGTCCCCTACACCCAAACCTGGGTCGGCGACCAGGTGACCTACATCTGGGACGGCTCAGAAAGTGCCGGCGACATCTCCAATACCATCACCCTCACCGCCGCCACCGCCGGTCAGGAAATCCCCATCCCCGTGTCCAAGCTCTACGTCGAAAACAACCGTAATGGCGTGGTGATGGTGCACTACACCATCCGACGCGGTACCGAACTGCTGGGCGTGTCCCACACCCTGAGCCTGCGGGTGGGCAAGGACCTGATGGACCTGTCGCACCCCACCCTGCGCAACCATGGCGACGGTTCACTGGTCAACGTCAACCCCCTGGATATCCAGCACGAAACCGCGGTGATCGTGCAATACAACGACATGCTGACCACCGACAGGATCAGCCTCAAGTGGTACTACCCAGACTGCACCACCCCCTACATCGCCGATAAAAACGGCCTGGCGGGTAAACGGGTGGAATTTATCATCAGCGCCAACTCCGG
>NZ_JCBCUW010000145.1:0-589 GCF_059862525.1 Pseudomonas sp. MF08875 | reverse complement strand
TCAAGCGCATGGCGCTGGAAATCACTCGATCTTGAGGGGTGTCGCTTTTAATAAAGCCATAGGGTATGCACACGCCTTTTTCATTGGGGATTTCGTAAAGGGCGCGGGGGCGAAAGTTTTTAGCAAAACTTTCATATTTTTTGGTTGCTGTTGCTTCGTCCACATTTCCTGGCTCATAAGTTTCATAAGTGTAATACCTGCCTGCGTCATAGGTAGAGGATTCAATTTCCATCGAACTTGAATCTCCATACTTCACCAGAAATGAGCTTTCATTGGGAAAGCTATATACGAAAGTTGCGGCAAAGGCGTTTTCTTTATTGTCTATGCGGTATTTCTCCAGCCTATCGACTTCCGCCTGCCGGTGCTTTAAATAAAGCGCTTTGTCGAACTCAGAAAAAACTCCAATTTTTCCACCAAAATTTGTAAATGTGTAAAAAGCTCGCTGTTGCATTTTCGTATAAAAATCCTGAATTCAACACATAAGTGCAACGCTCACCCCTGTATGCACTTCGTACGGCGTCTTCCAGCCCAAGCGCTTGCGCGGGCGTAGATTGATCCTCGCTACTGTCCGATTGACGGCTTCGACGGT
>NZ_JCBCUW010000144.1:0-653 GCF_059862525.1 Pseudomonas sp. MF08875 | reverse complement strand
AGTCAGCTGCCGGTAATGCGTAGTCATCTGCGCTTGAATCCTTCGGTGTGAGAGCCTGGATTCTACCGGTGGCTGGCTCTCTGCCTCTCGTTTCAAGCGTTGCGCTTATTCTATGAATTCAGGGGGCTAATGGTGTGAGTTCAGGGTGATTATTGAGTGAGTGTTGTAGGCTTTTTGTTGGTTGGTGCAACGCAATGAAGCCTATGTTTGTCGGATAAATAGAATGCGCTTCCCAATCGCTTTTGAAGTCACATTGATTAACATTTGCGTATGTGGCGACCGCGATTCAATGGCTATAACTAGTTCTGTACCTGCGCTGGATGCCGGGTACTTAAACTAACCAAAGGAACTGGTAATGACTCAAGCACTTACACTCGATGCCGTACGCGATGCACTGAAAGAACAATTGGCCGGCACTGTCGACAATGTCGATGGCGTTTATATCACCGGCTCGGTTATCAACGACCAGGGCATCGCCGTGGCGTCTTACTCCGAATCGTTGCCATGGGCCTTTCTCAAGGCAATGCAGCCTGAATTCATAGAATAAGCGCAACGCTTGAAACGAGAGGCAGAGAGCCAGCCACCGGTAGAATCCAGGCTCTCACACCGAAGGATTCAAGCGCAGATGACTACGCATTACCGGCAGCTGACTC
>NZ_JCBCUW010000143.1:0-664 GCF_059862525.1 Pseudomonas sp. MF08875 | reverse complement strand
CCACCGTCACCGAAGGCGGCGACGTGACTTACACCGTCACGCTGACCAACAAAGCCGGCCTGCCGATGGAGAGCCATGGTCCGCTGACTTTCACCCTCAGCGACGGCACCAAAATCTCCGTCAAAGCCGGCGAAACCACCGGTACTGCCGTGGTTCAAACCACCAACGACGTGTTCACTGGCGGCCAACCGTCGCTGGTGAACAAACTGGTTGGGGTTGATGGCGCCGATGACTTCGAGAAACTGACTCTCGATCCAAAAGAACACACCACCACCGTTACCGATCAACCGACCGGCGAAGGTGACAAGGTGACTGTTTCGATCACTGGCGATGGTCCAGTCTTCGAAAACCAGGCTCAGAAATTCACCGTCAGCGTCAGCCAGAAGTTGGATCACGATTTGACCGTGACCCTCAAGAACGGCGCAGTCGTGGTTATCAAGGCTGGCGAACTGAGCGTTCCTTACGAGCGCGCTGCTCAAGGCGACGACGTCTACAAAGATGGCGAAACCGTGCCCATGGGCATCGACACCGCCACCGTGGACGGCAAATCCTTCGAAAACCTGGTGATCGGCGGTGATGCTTCGGTAGTCGTGAATGACACCGAAACCGAAGTGGTCGCCACCCTGACTGTGGATAAAACCACCGTCACCGAAGGCGGCGACGT
>NZ_JCBCUW010000142.1:0-671 GCF_059862525.1 Pseudomonas sp. MF08875 | reverse complement strand
GATGCGGCCTTGTTGGTCGCTGTCGTCGAAGACCAGTTGGTTATGGCCTTGGCCATCGAAGCCTTGGGTCTTGAAGCCCGACAGCGCCGCGGCGTTGCGGTGCTGTGTTTCACCGCCGCCGCCACCGTGCCACGCCGGGCTGTTGCCCCCGGCGAGGTTGGCTTCGGCGCTGGGGCGCTGGTCGTTGGCTTTGGCATACACCGCCAGGTTGCTTTGCCCGGGGGCGCCGCCCGGTGTGGGGGCCACGCCGCCTTCGCCGCGGCCGTTGTACAGGGCCTTGAGAATGATCGGCCGGTCGATGTCGCCGTTGATGAAATGCACCAGCACTTCCTGGCCGATACGGGGCAAGAACTGCGCGCCGAACCCCTGGCCCGCCAAGGCTTGGCCGACCCGCACCCAGCAGGCGCCACGGTCGTCTTCGGCTTGCCAATGGAAGCGCACCCGCACCCGGCCCATGGCATCGCAGTGCAAGGGGCTGCCGCTGCCCGCCGTGGTTTGCCCGTCGGCGCCGACGACGATGGCCGTTTGTGGGCCGTGGGCGGTAGCCACCGGGTTGAGGCGCTGGCCGGTGCCATCGGCCAGGGTCGGGCGCCACGGTTGGTTGTGCCCCACGGCGTTGAACTGCTGGGCAAAGCCGCTGCGCTGGGCTTCGGCCAGCACCTGGGGGTCGA
>NZ_JCBCUW010000141.1:0-713 GCF_059862525.1 Pseudomonas sp. MF08875 | reverse complement strand
TTGATCCACGGCCAGGTCGAGCGTTATGAAAGCAACGAGGAGCGTCACTGGAAAAAGTCCACCTCCAGCGCCATCCAGGGGCTGCGCCACATGCTTGAAGAGGATGCGCTGGCCCGTGCGTTAACCGTGCAGAAACTCGCGCGCCACACCCATCAAATGGACAGCCTCCTGTACTTCCCGCAGGACGACGACGAGGCTCTGTCCGCCGAGCAAGAGCAACAGGTGCGCGCCGATGCCTGGGCCCGTTACACCGACAACTACCGCGAAACCGAGCGCCTTGCCTTCGAGGAACAGTCCCACGCAGCACTTGAACAGTTCATGCAAGCGACCCTCACGCCGCTGGTCCAAGCCTTTGTCGGCTGGTTCTGGAGCGCTCAGATGCGCCAGCACCTGGGCAGCAACCACGACAGCGGGGAATGGGACAGTGGCCTGTGTTTTACCGACCAGGTGAGCGCGTGCCTGACCGGGTTGACGGGCCATCAACTGATTATCGACAAACTGCTGGAAGACCTGCGCGGCCGCTACGACGACCCCGACAACCTGACCCTGCGCGCCCTGGTGCTGAACAACGACCAGGTCGCCCGAGCCCTGGAAGACGCCGCGACCCCCGCGGCCGGGGCGGCCAACCCCTACGCCCTGCGCAACGTGCTCAACGCCTTCGGCCTGGTGCTGGATCACTATGACCAAGGCCTCCTCGGCGGCGGCCTGGCCCG
>NZ_JCBCUW010000140.1:0-760 GCF_059862525.1 Pseudomonas sp. MF08875 | reverse complement strand
GGCTTGAGGGCGCTCATGCGCACGGGGGCGTCTTCTTTGTAGGGGATTTGATAGTGATGAGGGGCAATCTGGACGTTTTTATCGTCGGGGTTGACCAGGTTTTCCCAGCCCAGGTGGCCCAATGGCGGCACGCAACCGTTGTAGCGGTTCATGCCCTGGCGCCCATCCGCATCGGCGCGCAGTTCAAAGCTATCGTCGTCGTAGCGTCCGTAAGCCAAGTCCAGCCCGCCGACAAACCCGATGCGCTGGTCAATCACCACTTGTTTCTGGTGATGGCTGTAGAACGAGGTGTTCCGATCCGCATGGGGCTTGGCGACGGTTACGAACACGCGCTGCTGGCCGACGAGGCGGTTGATGCCCAGCAGCACGCTGCGGGTTTGTGAGTCATAGGTCTGCACCGGCGCGGCGTCATCCCAGGGCATGACAAAGATGCTCACCCCACGCCGCGCGGCGGCAAGCAGGCAATCGTAGAGGCGCACTTTCGGCGCTAGTTGCGCATCCCAATTGACCTGCCAGCCAGCGATGTAGATCGATTCTTTGGCCGCCGCGAATTCGTCTATCAGTTCGGCAAAGTACGTTTTGCCGCTGAAGTAGGGTTTGACCGCATTGCCTTCGGTGGGCTGGGCAAACACCCGTGTGAGCGTCCAAAGGGGTTCTGTTGCGAACGCCCGGTAGGGCTTGCCCTCGCAATCGACGATTTGAAGCACCGTGCGCCGTACCAGGCAGTTTTCAGGAAGGCTCATTTCACTTGTCCTTGAGT
>NZ_JCBCUW010000014.1:0-122998 GCF_059862525.1 Pseudomonas sp. MF08875 | reverse complement strand
CATCCCGAACTCAGCAGTGAAACGATGCATCGCCGATGGTAGTGTGGGGTTTCCCCATGTGAGAGTAGGTCATCGTCAAGATTAAATTCCGAAACCCCATTTGCGAAAGCAGATGGGGTTTTGTTTTAAGTAGAAGCTAAAGATTTTCGCGAGCCCGTTTCTTTAACGAGCCGCACACAGAATTTCTTGACGACCATAGAGCATTGGAACCACCTGATCCCATCCCGAACTCAGCAGTGAAACGATGCATCGCCGATGGTAGTGTGGGGTTTCCCCATGTGAGAGTAGGTCATCGTCAAGATTGAATTCCGAAACCCCATTTGCGAAAGCAAATGGGGTTTTGTCTTTCTGGTCCCTGCTGTTTTCAGCGTTTTTTTGTCCTTTCCCTAAACCCCGCCATACCGCTCTAGCATGCCGTCCGGCAGGTTTTTGCCTGTTATGTCGTCTATTTCTTACAAAGCCCTAAGTTTTATCGCCGTGGTGCCGACATGTACTGAGACGAGCGTGCACCAAAGTAGAGCAGCCATAGAATGCTGCCTGCGCGGCGACATGGAATGACGCGACACGGATGACCCCCCATTTTTTGCATAAGAAGTCCCATGAAATGAATCTCAAGTTCAGCCATAAAATCCTTTTGGCCGCCTCTGGCGTAGTGGTTCTGGCTTTTGCCTTGTTCACTTTGTACAACGACTACCTGCAGCGGAACACGATCAAGCAAAACCTTGAGGCCTCGGTGGAACAGGCCGGCGACTTGACCGCCAGCAGCGTGCAGAACTGGCTGAGCGGCCGCATCTTGGTGCTGGAGAGCCTCGCCCAGAACGTCGCGCACCAAGGCGCCCAGGCCGACTTCCCGGGCCTGGTGGACCAACCGGCCTTCACCTCGAATTTCCAATTCACCTACGTTGGCCAGAGCAACGGTGTTTTCACTCAGCGGCCTGACGCCAAAATGCCCGACGGCTATGACCCCCGCGAGCGTCCTTGGTACAAGCAGGCCGTTGCGGCCAACCAGACCATGCTCACGCCGCCCTACAAGGCTGCGGTGGGCGGGTTGATCGTTACCATTGCCATGCCGGTAAAGAAAGACGGGCAACTGCTGGGTGTGGTCGGTGGTGACCTCAGCCTGCAAACGCTGATGAACATCATCAACTCGGTGGACTTCGGTGGCATCGGCCATGCCTTTCTGGTCAGCGGCGACGGTCAGGTCATCGTCAGCCCGGACGAGGATCAGGTGATGAAAAACCTGAAGGACATCTACCCAGGCACCGCACTGCGCCTGGAGAAGACTGCACAGGAAGTGACGCTCAACCAGCAGGAACGCATTCTGTCCTTCACCCCCGTCGCTGGGTTGCCGAATGCCCAGTGGTATATCGGCCTGTCGATCGATAGGGACAAAGCTTACGAACCTCTCAGCCAATTCCGCACATCTGCATTGATCGCCATGTTCATCGCGGTATCGGCCATTGCGGTGCTGTTGAGCTTGCTGATTCAGGTGTTGATGCGTCCGTTGACCACCATGGGCCGTGCGATGCAGGACATCGCCCAGGGCGAAGGTGACTTGACCCGTCGTCTGACGGTAGAGAGCAAGGACGAATTTGGCGTGCTGGGCGGCTCTTTCAACCAGTTTGTGGAGCGTATTCACGCATCGATTTCGGAAGTGTCGTCGGCTACCCGCCAGGTTCATGATTTGTCGCAACGGGTGATGGCTTCATCCAACGCTTCCATTGTCGGTTCCGATGAGCAAAGTGCGCGCACTAACAGCGTGGCGGCGGCCATCAATGAGCTGGGGGCGGCGACCCAGGAGATTGCCCGCAACGCGGCTGATGCGTCGCAGCATGCCAGCGGTGCTAGCGAGCAGGCGGATGACGGCCGGCAGGTGGTGGAAAAAACCATCCTGGCGATGACCGAGTTGTCGCAGAAGATCAGCTTGTCCTGCACCCAGATCGAAACGCTGAATGCGAGTACCGACAACATCGGCCACATTCTCGATGTGATTAAAGGCATCTCCCAACAGACCAACCTGCTGGCCCTCAACGCAGCCATCGAAGCGGCCCGTGCCGGCGAGGCGGGTCGTGGTTTTGCTGTGGTTGCGGACGAAGTGCGCAACCTGGCACACCGCACCCAGGAGTCGGCCGAAGAGATCCACAAGATGATTACGTCGCTGCAGATCGGCTCTCGCGAAGCGGTTACCACCATGAACGCGAGCCAGGTTTCCAGCGAGGAAAGCGTCGAAGTGGCGAACCAGGCTGGCGAACGGTTGGTCAGCGTGACGCAGCGCATCACGGAAATCGACGGCATGAACCAGTCGGTGGCCGCGGCTACTGAAGAGCAGACGGCGGTGGTGGAAACCCTCAACGTGGACATCAACCAGATCAACCTGTTGAACCAGCAGGGCGTGGCCAACCTCAACGAAACCTTGAAGGACTGCGACGCGCTGTCGTTGCAGGCCAATCGACTCAAGCAATTGGTCGATAGCTTCAAGATCTGAGGCGCAGCCGCTACAGCAAAACGCGATGAAGCCTGCCAGGCTCATCGCGTTTTTTTATGGGCCGCTTACGCAAACAGCGTGCGTAGATTGCCCATGGCCTCGTCAGCAAAACCCTGTACGAACTGCGCGAAGGCATCGGCCTCACCCTGCGTCGGTTCGGCAATGATGGTCCAGGTGGCACGCGAGCAATCGGCGCCCGCGGCTTCAACCACCATGGCTGCCCACAACTGACCGACGCCGAGGGTGTTGTAGAGGGTGGTCCAGGTCATCGTCATGGCCTGCTCGTCGCGATGGTTGAGCTGTTCGACCACCAGGTTGCCGTCTTTAAAGAACTTCTTGCGCAGCGAACCCGGGCCTTGGCCGGTCATCTCGATGCGCTCCAGTGCTGGGATGAAGCGGTCGAAGCCAGCAAACTCGCCGGCCACGGCCCAGACACGGCTGGCCGATGCGCGAATCTCGACGCTGGCGGTGATCGGGTTGCCGTTGGGGTTGCGGATCAGGGTGTCGGGTTGGGGGTGGTTCATGGTCTTACTCCTGTATGCGCTGGGTGGTGTCAGATAAAGGCAATCTGCTTGAGGTACTCACAGCCTTTGCGCAGTAGCGCTGGGGATTTTTCCGGGTAGTGCTCGCCCATTTGTTTGATGCCATGGCGGGCATTGGTGTGGCCGATCATGGAGATATCGCCGATGTCCTCTTCAAAGCCGTTGAGGTAGAAGCCCAGCACGCCGAACAACGCGTTCTGGCTGTCGACTCGGGCCAGTTGTTGCTGCCACTGGGCCACGGTCGCCCATTCAAAACAGTGGCCGACCTGTTCGAACGCGGCCACATAGGCCGCCCAGCTCAAGGGTTGAGGGTTATGCAGGTTGAAGACGCTGCGGGCGGGTTGATAACGGCTGCTGTGCCAAGCAACGAAGCGGGCCAGGAAGTCCACGGGCATCAAGTCGAAGTTCAGTTCAAGACGTGGCACCAGGCCCAGTTGCAGTGAGCCCTTGAGCATCAACAACAAGCGGTTTTTATGGGGTTGGCATACGCCGTTGCGGCTGTTGAAGCTGATGTTGCCCGGGCGGTACAGGTTGACCTGCACACCGCGCTCGCGGGCGCGCTCTAGCAGGCGTTCGCCAACCCATTTGGACAGGTTATAGCCGTTGCGCAGGTAGATCGGCGGGGTCGGCGCGGCGGCCACTTCCAGCACTTGGCCGGCGGCGTCGCGGGTGCTGCAGGCTGAAAGGGTCGAGATGAAATTGAAGATCTTTTTGCTGCGCCCTTCGCACAACCGCAGCAGGTGCAATAGCGGCTCGACGTTGTCACCCGCCAGCGACGGGTAGTCGAGGACATGATTGACGTTGGCGGCGTTGTGCACCAACGCGCCGAACTCCCTGTCCAGGCGCTCGTACAGCGGCGGCGCCAGCCCCAGGTCGGGGCGGGTCAGGTCGGCGGCGTGAACCTGCACCCGGCTCAGGTCCAGATGCTCCAGGCAGTTGTCCCGCAGGGACTGGGCGAAGCGCTGCGCCGCCGATTGCCCGGCGCTGTCGCGCACCAGGCACGCCACTTCCCTCGCGCCCGCCGCCAGCAGTGCTTGCACGATGTGTACGCCGACGAAACTGTTAGCGCCGGTGACAATTACTTTGCCCACATCGCCCATGCGGGATGACGCCAAGGCTTCGATGTCGAGCGGGCGGCAGGCATCGGCCAGCGCCTGTTCGCAGAGGTTCTGCTCAATGGCGTTGCCGCGCACCAAGGTTGCCAGGCGAGCTAGGGTCGGGTCTTCGATAAAGCGGTTGATCGAGATGCTGCGCCCGAACTGCTCGCGCAGGCCCAGTAGCAGGCGCGACAGTAGGATCGAGTGGCCGCCGAGGTTGAAGAAGCTTTCCTGGGTGCAGATTTCTTCGGCCGGTAATTCCAGTAGCTCGGCCCACAGCGCCCGCAGCCGCTCCTCGTCGGCGCTGCGGGGCAATTGGCGTGAGGTATTGGCGACGACAGTGACGGGCAGCCTGAGCAACGCCTGGCGGTCCACCTTGCCATTACTGGCGCACGGCAAGCTCGCCAGCTGGGTGCAGGCCAGCGGCTGCATGTAGTCGGGCAGGTGTTGCGCGGCCCACTGCTTGAGCCGTTGCGGGGCGAGTTCCGGTTGCTCACCTGCGGGTTGGGCAACGAACGCCAGAATGCGCCGCTGGCTGTCGATCACCACGGCGACCTGGCCAAACAGGCGACTGGCGCGCAGGCAATGTTCGATTTCCTCGGGCTCGACGCGAAAGCCGCGGATTTTCACCTGATTGTCGCGCCGCCCGCACAGCTCGATTCCCGCTTCGGTCCATTTGCCCAGGTCGCCGCTGCGGTAGGCGCGCAGGCGCTGGCCGTCCGGCAGGGGCAACTCCAGGTAACGCTCGGCGGTCTGCTGCGGGTTGTGCAGATAGCCCAGCGCCACGCCAGGGCCGACGATGTACAACTCGCCCACTTGCTGCTCCGCCACCGGTTGCTGGGCGTCATCGAGAATCAGCACCCGGCTGTTGGCGATGGGCGCGCCGAGCAGGCGGTTGTGGTCGCCGCTGCGCATCGGGCGAGCGGTGGCCAGCACCGTGGCTTCGGTGGGGCCATACAGGTTGCACAGGCGCGTGTGGGGCGTGAGGCGCTCAATCGCTTCGGGCTCGCACACATCGCCGCCGGTCATGAGCCAGTCCAGCCCCAGCGGTTCGTCGCCGGGCAGCAGGCTGAGCAGGGCGGGCGGCAGAAAGCCGTGGGTCAGGCGCTGTTCGCGCAGCAGCGCGGCCAGTTGCAGCGGATCGCGGCGTTGGCTGTCGCTGGGCACGATCAGCGCCGCACCCTGGATCAGCGCTGGGAAGATGTCGATCAGCGAGGCGTCGAACCCCAGGGAGGCGAACTGCAAGACCCTGCTCTGTTCATTCAACTCGCAGAAGTCGGCATACCAGGCGCAAAAATGGCTGAGGTTGTGTTGGCTAAGCACTACGCCTTTAGGTTGGCCCGTCGTGCCTGAGGTGTAGAACGCCATGCACGGCGCGTCGGTGCTGGGGCGCGAGTGCAGCAAGGGTTGGTGCAGGTCGGCGCTGCGGGCGTCGATGCGGGCCACGTCCAACCCAGGCATCTGTTGCGCCAGCGGATGCTGGCCGTCGTGGAGCAGCAGCACCGCCCCGGCGTTTTGCAGGATGTACTGCTGGCGCGGCAGCGGATGGTCCGGCTCCAGCGGCAGGTACACCGCGTCGCTGCCCAGAATCGCCAGGATGGCGGCGTACAGCGGCGCAGATTTTTCCAGGCAAAGGCCCACCACCAATGGCTGCCCGCCGCCGCGCAACGGTGCCAGCAACGGCAGCAGGCGTTGCTGGATCGCCATGCTCTGTGCCCGCAGTTGGCCATAGCTCAGATGAGTGCCGGCAATGACCAGCGCCGTGCGTTGGCCAAAGCGCTGAAGGCTGCGGTCCAGTTGCTCGATGAGCGGTGTTTGCGCTTGGCACAGCAAGTCAGGCCGGGCGGTGTCGTTGAACCGGTGCACGTAGGCCAGCGCCTGCAACCGCAGTAGGCTGGCGCCCTCCAAGGCGTGGTCAGTATCCAGCGCGGTGGTGTGCTGTAGGTACTCGGCCTCGCGGCTCACACGGCTGACCAGCAGCGCGACGTAGTCCACCAGGGTATCGACTGCCCGCCGGTGCAGCATCTGGCCGTTGCCGGAGTTTTCCGGGGCCAGTGGCAGCTGGTCCAACAGGCGTTTGGTGCGTGCGCTGCCGTGCCAACACAGCAGGGTCAGGCGTGGCAGCCATTCGCCCGCGTGGGTGGCCTCCTGCAAGCGCAGGTGCAGGCTGTCGCGGGCGATGATCGGGCTATCCAGCGCTTGGCTGCCGTCCTCGATCAACAGGTCGCAATCGCTGGCCGCGTAGTGGAGGCGGTGGCCGTGTTGCGCCAATTCTTCACCGATGGCATCCAGAGCCTGGCTGTTGCCGATGAGTGCAATATCGAGACATTTCATCCAGTGTTCCTCCCCATCAGCACAGGTAATCGACCATTGCTTGCTGGACGCAGGCCGAGTCCAGCAGCGAACTGCTGCGCAAAAAACGCACGATGTTGCCGACCAAGGGGTGGTGGCGATTGATCGGGAACGCCAGGCCAGACACCTCGTCCTTGAGCGCGAGGCGCACCGCGGGGCTGACGGGCAGGTGATCGATCAACTGAAAGTCGAAGGCGTTCTGCAAGTCGTTGGTCAGGTAGTGGCGGATAAACACCGGCAGGATCTGCGCCAGGCAATGGCGCTCGGCCTCGCTGGCGCGCTGCCAGTAGATCTGCACCAGTCGCGTCCAGAACCCGGAGTGGCGGCCCTCATCGAGCAAATGGTCGGCCATCAGGCCCTTGATCGAGGCCTTCACCGTGTCGTCCCGGGCGAACGCGGCGACATCGTGGGTTACGGTGTTTTCCGCAATGGCCACGCAGATCAGTTCCATGGGCGCGCGCAACTCAGGCGGGGCCAGGGCCAGGGCAGCCGGCACGGCGCGGCTCAACTCGATTTGCGTGGGTAATTGGATGGGCGCGATACCGGTCAGGGCGATGGTTTGCTGCATAAAGTCCATGGCCACTAGTGCGTGGTAGTCCTCGTCCACGACCACGGTCATGGCGTCATACCGGCAGGCTGGCGGGAAGGCCACGCCAAAGCGGTTCTTGGCGATGCTGCGGGCGGTCTGGTCGACGATTTCGGTTTCAAAAATCACCACGTCGTTGATGAACTTGTAGAGGGTCTGTACCAGCACGAAGTCGCGCTGCTGCGGGCATTCGCGCAAAAAGGCCTGGCCCAGAACCAGGGGCTGACGGCTCAGGGGGTAGATCAATTTGTCGTCGTTTTCCAACATCCGCCGGGGCCGGGTGCGGATGCTGGCGCGGTTCTCCCAGGTGTCGGCGAAGGATTGATAGGTGGCGGCGTTCATTGGCTCAGCTCCTGGATGCTGGCGTGCAAGCCATCCCACAGCGCGAGTCGGCTACGCACCGCGGCCAGGGCGGCGGCCTGGGCCTCGGCCTCACGCTGCGGGTCGCCGTCGATCAGGCTTGCCAGTAACTGTTCGGCGGCTGGGCCATGGTCGTGAGCGTCCACGTCGATATGCCGTTGCAGGTAGTAACGCAAAGTCGGCGCCTGATCCGCGCCGATCCGCCATTGGTCGAGCAGGCCCTGGAACATCATCGGAATCACGGTTTCACGGCCATGCACAAAAGCGGCGGCGACGCAGTGGGGCGCAGCGTTCAGGGCGGTTTCGAGGGTGTGGCGGACAAACGTCGCGGCGCTCGGGTGTACGTCGATGCGGTGCAGCGCGGCGTTCCAACTGATGCCTTGGCGTTGCAGGGCGACAAACTGCTCGATGGCCCGGGTGCTGGCGCCGATCTCCGCCATGGCCTCCAGGTACAACTCGAAGTGGCTGCAATGCCCGCCACTGGGCCGCGTGTCGGATTCCTCGCCCAGCACAATGTCGTTGATAAGCCGCGTCGCCTGCGGGTGGGGCGCTGGCAGCCACGGCACCTGGGTGCAGGTCAGCTCGGTTTGCAGGCGCTTGGTCAGCGACATGAAATCCCACACGGCAAATACGTGGGTTTGCATAAAACACTGAAGTTTGCCCAGTGAGTTGATGTCGGAAAATATCCGATGGTTATCTAATTGCGCTTTGCACAGTTGCAGGGGTGTTGGAATGGCAAGCATTGGGCGGCCTCTGACGTAATAAGTGTGACGCGTTAACGACGAGAAGTTCTTTTTATTGGGCGAGCGCGGGGCTCAAACAGAAGTTGATAAAGGGACGGTTTTCTCCCGATGGCAAAGGCCGCATGGTTGTTTAATAAGCCTTTGCCAGAGTGGCGTGCACCCGAGGCGAACTAGCCTGAGTGCTGGCCAACTAAAAATTAATGCAAGAAGTAAGTGTTTCGCAAGTATTTTTTACTGTTTGTAAGTTGCGCATTTTTAATGTGCGATAAGTTGCATTAAAACTTATTGGCTAAGTTTTATTGGGGCGAAGTTGTTCGTTTCGGCTTAAATAAGCCGAAATTGGAATAGCAGCGTGAGTGCCTCACGACTGACAACTTCTTGAGTAAGTAAACGCAGCTTGAGGGCATTCTTTAGCGGCGCGAGCGTGCACAGCCCGATCGCAACCTTTGTTTGGCAGACTCCTTCTTGTTGGCTCGTTCCAAGGCGCCTTGGCGCGCAGGAAGACGCGGCGGCGCCGGCGTTTTGCTGGCCCGTACAAGAGTGAGTGCAAATGGGTGGCGCCGCTATTGCTGGCGGCGGGGTTGTTTCGGGTTTTGTCCGTAGGAAATCGCGACTGTTACCAAGCATGTGCCCGGCACAGAGGTTTAGCGGGCTAACGCTGTGCCCGCAGGAGGGAGGTGTGGTTTTTTGTAAATGGATTATTCCCCGACGCGACTTGCCAGAAAGCGGGTGATGACTTCAACGGCGCGCCCAAGGTGTTTTTCCAGGGCTTTTAGGCAAGCCTCGATATCGCCCTCGCGAGCAGTGCGCAGCAATTGTCGATGGTCATCCTGGCTGATTTTGCCTAGGCCCATGGCTTGCAGGTTAAAGCGCAGAAAGCGTTCCTCCTCGATCAGCCCGTTCTCCACCAGGGTCAGCAGCCGTCGGTTACCAGCCTTGTTGTAGAGGGCCATGTGGAACAAGCGATTGAGGTGGCCGATCTGGGCGTAATCGGCTTCGCTTTCCATCGCTTCGATGCAGCGGGCGGCCTCGGTGAAGTTGTCCTCATCGAGATGGGGAATGGCCAGGCGCAGCGCTTCGGATTCCAGCAGTAGGCGCAGGGCGTAGGTTTCGGCCGCGTCGCCTTCGACCAGCGCCGCCACCACCGCGCCTTTGTGGGCGACCACATGCAGCAGCGACTGCGCCTCGAGCTGGCGCAGGGCCTCGCGCACCGGCATGCGGCTGACCCCGAACAGGTCGGCCAGGTCTTGTTGGCGCAGGGCCGTGCCGCAGGGCAGGCGCCCGTCGAGGATGGCGGCGCGCAGGGTTTGTTCAATCACGGAGCGAGCAAGGTGGGCCGGTATGGGCCCGTCGATGGTGATGCTGCTCAAGGGGTTCGGCTTCTGTGTCACGACAACGCTACCCTCTGAAAATAACCAGGCTTGATTGGATCCAATTAACACTAGTGACCACCCAAGGTCTTGTCAAACCTTCGGTTTTGCGCGCCGAGGTGGCCAGACGGGGTGGTGGGCGATTCTATTCCGACAGCTCGCCGAATGCAGTGATTGCACGGTGCCATTGTCTTTTACTTATCGAAGCTGCACCATCGATTGGTTTTCCACGGACCACCCGGACTTCATCGCATTGGCGATACGTTTAGCTTTGCCTCGAACCTTGCGCTGGATGGTTTCAGCGGTGCTCCTGGCCAGCCTGATGCTGGGCGGCCTGCATGCCGATTGGGATTTTTCCCTGATAAGCCGCCGGGCCGAGGCGCTGTACGGGCCCTTGGGCCAGGGCCAGCAGCGTATCGATGCCTGGCAGCACCTGTTGGCTACGCAAAAGCAGACCAGCGAGCAAGAGCAGCTCAAGGTGGTCAACCTGTTCTTCAACAAACAGATGCGCTACATGGAAGACGTCGACCTGTGGGGCCAGGTCGATTACTGGGAAACCCCCATCGAAGGCCTCTGGAAAGGCGCCGGCGACTGCGAGGACTACGCCATCGCCAAATACTTCAGCCTGCGCCGCCTCGGGGTCTCCAGCGACAAATTGCGCATTACGTACGTCAAGGCTTTGCGCCAGAATCGCGCCCACATGGTGCTGACCTACTATTCAACCCCCGAGGCCATGCCGCTGGTTCTCGACAGCCTGATCGACGCGATCCAACCGGCCAGCCAACGAACCGACCTGTTGCCGGTCTACTCTTTCAACGCCGAGGGGCTGTGGCTGCCGGGCGCCAAGGGCAACAAGAAAGTCGGCGACACCAAACGTCTGTCGCGCTGGCAGGACGTGTTGAAAAAAATGAAGGCCGAAGGTTTTCCGGTCGAGACGACTAATTAGGAGCACGCGCTCAGATGTCCCTGTTCAAACAACTGTTGATCGCAATCTGTCTGTTCCTGGTGGTCGCCTTCAGCGGCAGCTTCATGGTCAGCCTGGAAAGCTCGCGCACCCAGTACGTCAACCAGTTGCGCTCCCATGCCCAGGACGCGGCCACGGCGCTGGCGCTGTCGTTGACGCCCAATATCGACGACCCGGCGATGGTCGAGCTGATGGTCAGTTCGATTTTCGACAGCGGCTATTACGCCAGCATCCGCGTGGTGGACCTGGCGACTGACCAAGTCCTGGTCGAGCGCAGCGGCAGCCCTGAGGTCAGTGTGCCGGCGTGGTTCGTTAACCTGATCGGCCTGGAGCCGGCCGGCGGCGATGCCATCGTCAGCCGTGGCTGGGAGCAGGCCGCGCGAGTCGAGGTGGTCAGCCACCCGATGTTTGCCCTGGCCAAACTCTGGCAGAGCGCCCTGGGCAGCCTGGGTTGGTTGCTGATCTGCGGCGCGGTGAGCGCAGTGCTGGGCGCGCTGCTGTTGCGCCGCCAGTTGAAGCCGCTCGATTACATGGTGCAGCAGTCCCACGCCATCGCCCGGCGTGAATTCCTCAGCTTGCCCGAACTACCGCGCACTCCGGAACTGCGCCGGGTGGTGCAGGCGATGAATCAGATGGTCGAGAAGCTCAAGGCCCTGTTCCAGGAGCAGGCCGAACGCAGCGAAAAACTGCGGGTGGAATCCTATCAGGACAACCTGACGGGGCTGGCTAACCGCCGCTATTTTGAAATGCAGCTCAACGCACGGGTCAGCAACCCGGAGCAGGCCAGTTCCGGTTACCTGATGCTGCTGCGGGTCAAGGACCTGGCGGGCCTGAACCAGCGCCTGGGCGGGCAGCGCACCGACCAGTTGCTGCAAGCCGTGGGCGAGCAACTGCAACGCGAGTGCGCCAAGTACCCGGAAACCCAGAACCTGATTACCCGCATCCGGGGTGGCGAATTCGCCGTGCTGGCGCCGGGCCTGGTGCGCGAAGAAGCGCTGCAACTGGCCCAGAGCCTGGAAGGCACCCTGGCGAGCTTGCAGGCGACCGGCGCCTCGGACGTATCGCCGGTGGCCTACATTGGCCTGGCGCCGTTCTCCCATGGCGATTCGCCACAGACCCTGCTCAGCCTCGCCGACCAGGCATTGGCCCAGGCCGAGACCCAGGGCGAGGCCAGTTGGACCTGCCTGGACCATGGCGCGGCGGCCAGCGTGGGCGACGACCACCACGCTTGGCATACCCTGCTCGACCGCGCACTGGACCAACAGCGTCTGGAGCTATTTTTCCAACCGGTAGTCGCCAGCCAAGACACCCAATTGGTCCTGCACTACAAAGTGCTGTCGCGCCTGCGTGACGAACAGGGCCAGACCATCGCCGCCGGGCGCTTCCTGCCGTGGTTGGAGCGCTTCGGCTGGACCGCGCGCCTGGATCGCCTGATGCTCAAACTGGTATTGGAGCAAATGGCCGGGCACGACCAATCTCTGGCGCTGAACCTGTCATCCGCGACCCTGGCCGACCCTCAGGCACTGAACAAGATTTTCGATCTGTTGCGCCAACACGCCAACCTGGGGCCGCGGCTGACCCTGGAAATCGGCGAAGAGCAATTGCCCGAACAAGCGGTGCTGGAACAACTGACCCGGCGCCTGCGTGAGCTGGGCTTCTCCCTCAGCCTGCAACGCTTCGGCGGGCGCTTCAGCATGATCGGCAACCTGGCGCGCCTGGGCCTGGCCTACCTGAAAATCGACGGCAGCTACATCCGTGCCATCGACCAGGAAGGAGACAAACGCCTGTTTATCGAAGCCATCCAGCGCGCCGCCCACAGCATCGACCTGCCGCTGATTGCCGAGCGGGTCGAGACTGAGGGCGAGTTGCAAGTGATCCGCGAAATGGGCCTTTACGGCGTGCAGGGCCAGTTGTTCGGCGAACCTGCACCCTGGGGCCCGAAAGCCGATTAAGGGGCTTCGGCCTTGATTTCGCGGTAGCGCTGCTCCAGCTCCTGGCGGATCTGGCGGCGCTGGCGGGCCTGGGTGAAGCGGCGCTGGTCTTCGCTGTTGTGTGGTTGCAGTTGGGGAGCCGGGGCGGGTTTGCGGTCCTCGTCCACCGCCACCATGGTGAAAAAGCAACTGTTGGTGTGCCGCACCGAGCGCTCGCGGATGTTTTCCGTCACCACCTTGATGCCCACCTCCATCGAGGTATTGCCGGTGTAGTTGACCGACGCGAGGAATGTCACCAGTTCACCCACGTGGATCGGCTCGCGGAAAATCACCTGGTCCACCGACAGGGTCACCACATAGCGCCCGGCATAACGGCTGGCGCAGGCGTAGGCCACTTCATCGAGGTATTTGAGCAGGGTCCCGCCGTGGACATTGCCAGAGAAGTTGGCCATGTCGGGGGTCATCAAGACAGTCATCGACAGCTGGGCGTTTCCGGGTTCCATAGCTCACTCACGGGTTAAGGCTGCAATAGCGAGGGCGCCTCTGCGGGCACCTGGGTTGTTTTTCAAACCAGCGTTATCGGGACGCCGCGCGGCGGGCGGCCGTCACGCCCGAAGTGATCTGTTTCCATATATTGCACCGGCTTTCTGCCAGAAGTCGCGGTGTTACCCTTCAAAAGCCCGGCCCAAGGGCATTTCCTACCTTAAATAAAGATTTTTGTTCGGCGTGCTCAGACGTTTCTTCCGTTCTGGGGCTTGAGCAGCAAGATCAGTCCAACTCAAGGAGCCTCTCGCCATGCATGCCATCAGCTTTATCCAGGATTTGGCCGTGATAATGCTGGTCGCAGGTGTGGTGACCATCCTCTTTCACCGGCTCAAGCAACCGGTGGTGCTGGGTTACATAGTCGCCGGCTTCATCATCGGCCCGCACACCCCGCCGTTCGGCTTGATCCACGACGAAGACACCATCAAGACCCTGGCCGAGCTGGGGGTGATCTTTCTGATGTTCTGCCTGGGGTTGGAATTCAGCCTGCGCAAGTTGTTCAAGGTTGGCGCGACAGCCTTCATCGCAGCGTTCCTGGAAATCGTGCTGATGATCTGGATCGGCTACGAAATCGGCCGCTGGTTCGACTGGAACACCATGGATTCACTCTTCCTCGGCGCGATCTTGGCCATTTCCTCGACCACCATCATCGTCAAGGCCCTCAACGACCTGAAAATGAAGGACCAGCGCTTTGCGCAGTTGATCTTCGGCGTTCTGATCGTGGAAGACATCCTGGGCATCGGCATCATCGCCTTGCTGTCGAGCATCGCGGTCAGCGGCACCGTCAGTTCGGGCGAGGTGTTCTCCACGGTGGGCAAGCTGTCGTTGTTCATGATCGTTGCGCTGGTGATCGGCATCCTGCTGGTGCCACGGTTGCTGGCGTACGTGGCGAAGTTTGAAAGCAATGAAATGCTGCTGATTACTGTGCTGGGCCTGTGTTTTGGTTTTTGCCTGCTGGTGGTCAAACTCGAATACAGCATGGTGCTGGGGGCGTTCCTGATTGGCGCGATCATGGCTGAATCCCGGCAGTTGCTGAAAATTGAGCGGCTGATCGAGCCGGTTCGCGACATGTTCAGTGCCATCTTCTTCGTGGCCATTGGCTTGATGATCGACCCGCAGATTCTCTTGCAGTACGCCTGGCCGATTGCCGTGATTACCGTGGCGGTGGTGTTGGGCAAGATGTTGTCCTGCGGCTTGGGTGCCTTTATCGCCGGCAATGACGGGCGCACCTCACTGCGGGTTGGGATGGGGCTTTCACAGATTGGCGAATTTTCATTCATCATCGCGGCGCTGGGCATGACGCTCCAGGTCACCAGTGATTTCCTCTACCCGGTCGCGGTGGCTGTATCCGCGATCACCACGCTGCTGACGCCGTACCTGATTCGCGGTGCGGACCCCTTGTCGATGAAGCTTGCGGCAGTGATGCCCAAGCGGCTGGCGCGGGTGCTGGGCATGTATGGCGAATGGTTGCGCAGCATCCAGCCCCAGGGCGAAGGTGCATTGCTGGCGAAGATGATCCGCAAGATCCTGCTGCAAGTGGGGGTCAACCTGGCGCTGGTGATGGCGATCTTCTTTTCCGGTGGCTTCTTCGCCCAGCGCATTGGGGACTATTTGCAGGGGTGGGTGGCGGAGCCGAGTTGGCAGAAGGCTTTGATCTGGGGCGGCGCGCTGCTGTTGTCGCTGCCGTTTTTGATTGCGGCTTATCGCAAGCTCAAGGCGCTGTCGATGCTGCTGGCGGAGATGGGCGTCAAGGCGGATATGGCCGGGCGCCATACGCAGCGGGTGCGGCGGGTGATTGCCGAGGTGATACCGATCTTGTCGTTACTGGTGATTTTCTTGTTGCTGTCGGCCTTGTCGTCGAGCATCTTGCCGACCAATGAGCTGTTGATCTTGATAGCCGTCGTTGCGGCGGCTGTGGCGGCGGTGTTGTGGCGCTGGTTTATCCGTGTGCATACGCGCATGCAGGTGGCGTTGCTGGAAACCCTGGATAACCACAAGGACCCCGCCGAACATTGATACCCGCCCCAGGGCTGTGCTGGATGCGGGTTCAAACGGCGTGGCTCAGCTCTCCAGCCAGACGTCCCGCGCCCAGTGCCATACCGATTCCCAGGACTCTTCGGTGACCAGCTCTTCCTTGCCGGACCACAGCACCACGGTGCCGTCTTCTTCGACGCAGTAATAATTCTCGCCGTCCTGGCAAATCGGGATCAGCTCCCGTGGCACGCCAGTATCCCAGGCGTTGGCCGCTACTTCAGGCAGGTAGGTGTGGGATTGTGGGTCGGTGACCGTGACCGGTTCCAGTCTGCCGTAGACCACGTCGCTGACGGTCAGCAGGAACTCCTTGAAAACAAAGGGGATATTGATGAACAGCTGTTCTTCGACTTCCACCAGTTGATCTTCGTCGGGCAGCTCCAGCGGTACCGGAACGGGTTCGTTGGCTTCACACAGTTGTTCGATGACTTCTTCCACGGCCGGAATCCTCTTGCTCGATGGCGCGGTTTATATGGGGCGGTTTATACAGTAGCTCGCTATAAGTGCAACCGCGAAATAGAAAACCCCGGCCAAGACCGGGGTTTCTGTGACTACATGCTTAGCGAGTTGCGCTATCAGCCGTTCTGGCGGATACCGGCTACCAGCCAAGGCTGGTTGTCGCCTTGCGGGCGTTCCATGTTCCAGCTTTCGCTGAACACTTCGCCCTGGTCGAAGCGCGAAGTCTTCGACACGCCGCTGAAGGTCAGGGTGGCGATGGTCTTGTCGGCGCGATCATCCACGCCGTCCAACTGGACGGTGAGGTTGTCGATGTAGGTGGACTGGAAGCCGTCACCCAGCTCGGCGCGTTCGCGCTTGAGGAACTCGAGCAGTTGCGGGGTCACGAACTCGGCGATCTTGTCCATTTCATTGGCGTCCCAGTGCTGTTGCAGGGACTGGAAGTGGCTGCGTGCCGCTTCGATGAAGCGCTCTTCGTTGAACCAGGCTGGCGCATTGATGACCGGGCGCGCAGCAGCTGGAGCAGCCGAACCGCCGAAGATCGAGCCCATGGACGGCTTGTTTTCAAACACTTCACGCTGCATGGGCGCGCCGGCCGGGGCCAGGTGCTCCTGCTGCTTGCGGCGGCGAGCGGCGATGAAGCGGAAGATCACGAACGCGATGACCGCCATGATAAGGATGTCGAAGATCTGCATGCCCTGGAAGCCGCCGCCCATGAACATGGACGCCAGCAAGCCACCAGCCGCGATGCCGGCCAGAGGGCCGAGCCAGCGTGAAGCACCGCCGGCCTTGGCAGCGGCGCCAGCGGCACCGGCCGCGCCCGCAGTGGCAGCAGCGCCACCCATGCCAGGAGAAGAAGGAGCCATTTGGCTGGTCTGGTGGGACGGTGCAGCGCCGGAGCTTTTGCCGCCACCGAAGCGCTTGGCATTGGCGTCCAGACTCATCGTCAGGCCGATGCACAACGCCATGGCGATGCTAAGAAAACGTTTCATAAAGGGAATTCCCATTTGTGGATGGCACGCGCGCCATGGTGCACATGTGAAGTGTTACTGGCTAGCGGCAGAGTGTTTCGGGCTTTTGCCTGACAGGCTGGGTTCAGGTTCGGTCAGCACAAGAGGTTGTGTAGGTTTAGTCTGTAGGCCATGACCATAAGTTCTGTAAGCCTCACCCCCGTGTGACGTGCGGGAGTGAGCGCGAACTTGTCAGACAGTTTCCAGCTTGGCGTACCCCAGCATCAGCCACTTGCTGCCCTCGCTGAAGTTCACCTGCACCCGGGCCTGGGCGCCAGCGCCTTCGAAGTTGAGGATTACGCCGTCGCCGAACACCGAGTGGCGCACTTGCTGGCCGAGGCTGAACGCGGTTTCGGGGATTTGCGCGCCGCTGAACATGCTGGAGGAGTTCTGCTTTTGGCCGCCGCCAAAGGGACGGCTGACACTGTTGGACAGGCGCACTTCCTGGATCAGCCCCTTGGGCACTTCGCGTACGAAACGCGAAACCTTGTTGTAGGTTTCGCTGCCGTAGAGCCGGCGCGTCTCGGCATAGGTCATCACCAGGTTTTGCATGGCGCGGGTGATGCCGACATACGCCAGGCGTCGCTCCTCTTCGAGGCGGCCGGGTTCTTCCAGGCTCATCTTGTGTGGGAACAGGCCTTCTTCCATGCCCACCAGGAACACGTAGGGGAATTCCAGCCCTTTGGCGCTGTGCAGCGTCATCAGTTGAATGCTGTCTTCGTGCTCGTCGGCCTGGGTGTCGCCGGCCTCCAGCGAGGCGTGGCCGAGGAATGCCGCCAGGGGCGAGAGGTCGGCGTCTTCTTCGGTGTTCTCGAAGTTGCGCGCGGCGCTGACCAGTTCCTCAAGGTTTTCCACCCGGGCTTGGCCTTTTTCGCCTTTTTCCGCTTCGTGGTAGGCGATCAGGCCGGACTGCTCGATGACGGTTTGGGTCATCAGGTGCAGCGGCATGTCGAGGGTTTTGGCAGCGAGGTTCTCGATCAGCTCGACAAACCCGCCCAACGCCCCGGCGGCGCGGCCGGTGAGGCCTTTGTTGACGACCAGCAGGCGCATGGCTTCCCACATCGACACATCGCTGTGACGCGCGTGTTCGCGGATGGCCTCGACGGTTTTTTCGCCAATGCCCCGGGCGGGTACATTGATGACCCGCTCCAGGGCGGCATCGTTGCCCCGGCCTTCCAGCAAGCGCAGGTAGGCCATGGCGTTCTTGATTTCGGCGCGCTCGAAGAAGCGCTGGCCCCCGTAGATGCGGTACGGGATGCGCTCGCGCAGCAGGGCTTCTTCAAGCACCCGTGACTGGGCGTTGGAGCGGTACAAAATGGCTATATCGCTGCGTGCCAGGCCGGTTTTCAGGGCGCTTTCGATGGTTTCCACCACGTAGCGCGCTTCATCGTGTTCGTTGAACGCGGCGTACAGGTTGATCGCTTCGCCTTCGCCGCCGTCGGTCCACAGTTCTTTGCCCAGGCGCCCGGTGTTGTTGGCGATCAGGGCGTTGGCCGCTTTGAGGATGCCGGCGGTGGAGCGGTAGTTTTGCTCCAGACGGATGGTTTCAGCGTCCGGGAAGTCTTCGGAGTATTGGTAGATGTTCTCGATTTTCGCGCCGCGCCAGCCGTAGATCGACTGGTCGTCGTCGCCGACCACCATCAGGCTGTCGCCGCCCTTGGCCAGCAGGCGCAACCAGGCGTACTGCACGGCGTTGGTGTCCTGGAATTCGTCGACCAGGATGTGCCGGAAACGCTTTTGGTAGTGGGCCAGCAAACCCGGGTTGTCGCGCCACAGGTCCAGGGCACGCAGCAGCAGCTCGGAGAAGTCGATGACGCCGGCGCGGGCGCAGGCGGCCTCGTAGGCTTCATAGATGCTGCGCATGGTGCCCAGGAACAGGTCGCCGCTGGCCTGGATGTGCTTGGGGCGCAGGCCTTCGTCTTTCTGGCCGTTGATGAACCACTGGGCCTGGCGGGCCGGCCAGCGTTGTTCGTCGAGGCCCAGTTCGCGGATCACCCGCTTGACCAGGCGTTGCTGGTCGTCGCTGTCGAGGATCTGGAAGGACTGGCTCAACCCCGCTTCCTGCCAGTGCGCCCGCAGCAGTCGGTGCGCGAGGCCGTGGAAGGTGCCGACCCACATGCCGGCCGGGCTCAGGCCCATCAATTGCTCGATGCGGTGGCGCATCTCGGCGGCGGCCTTGTTGGTGAAGGTCACCGATAAAATCGAGTGGGGCGATGCGTTTTCTACCTGGATCAACCAGGCGATACGGTGCACCAGCACTCGGGTTTTACCGGAGCCGGCACCGGCCAGGACCAACTGACGACCCACGCGGGCGGCTACGGCCTGGCGTTGGGCATCGTTGAGAGAGTTCAGCAAAAGGGAGAGATCATCGCGCATCGGCGCATTCTAGGGTGCCACGCCACCCCCGGCAAACCGTGCGTTGGGTAAACCGATAAAAAAGAACGGCCGGGGACGACCGGTCAGTCATTGCCTACAGACGACGGCGGGGCTCGCCTGAAGGGTTTTTGGCGGATGGCGGAGGCGTTTTGTTTTCGGATTTTTATGACGTGGAGCAGTTTGGTGCGGGCATTGGCTTGTGTATGCTCGCTCGACGTTTCGGGCTCACCATTATAAGAACACGCCGCCTATGACACTCAGCACTAGCCTGTCGGGCCCTTCTGTTGCGCCCCAGGTTATCCGCCAGCAATACGCCACGCAGATGGCGGTTGAGCGAACCCGTCTGCTCTATCAAGGCTCCCTGCTGCCGACGGTTTTCATGTTGCTCAACGGTTTGGTCTGCGCCGCGTTGCTGTGGAGCCCGCAGCGTTATGGGCTGGTGAGTGTCTGGCTGGTGTGGTTGCTGACGCTGGTGGCGTTGCGGGTGATCCAAGTGGCGGCGTTCGATTCAGCGTTGCCTGCCCGTCAGGCCCAACCGGTGTGGCAGCGCATGTTCCTGCTGGGTTCGGCCGCCAGCGGCCTGACGCTCGGTATCGCCGGTATCGCCGTGGTGCCCACCGACAGTTTCCTTCAGCAAGCCTGGGTGTTCGGCCTGATCGGCGCGGCGACGCTGTCGGCCAGCGTTGCCTACGCGGTGAGCCTGCCGGCGTTCCTGTCCTTTGCTTTGCCTTGCCTGTTGCCTGCCATCGGCTACCTGTTTTGGGGTTCCGGCGAGCAGCAGGGTTGGGGTTGGCTGGGGCTGATCCTGTTGGGCTTGCTGAGCGTGGTGGCGTGGCAGGTCAACCGGTTGATCCAGCGCGGTTTGCTGCGCGGCTTCCAGAACCAGGCACTGATCGAGCATTTGCAGCAATCCCAGCACCGCAGCGAGCAGCTCAACGAGGACTTGGCCCGTGAGATAGAGCAGCGCCGCAGCGCCGAAGAGCAGTTGCGCCAGGCCCAGGTCGGCCTGGAGCAACGTGTAGCCCAGCGCAGCCTGGAGCTGGACGCCGCCAACCAGGCGCTGAAAAAGAGTGAGGCGCGCCTGGGCCTGGCCTTGAAGGCCAGCGAGTTGGGCCTGTGGGATTGGAATCTGCAAACCGATGAAGTGCACCACACCCAGCTCAAGGAGCTGTTCGGCCTGGAGCCGGAATACGTCACGGCCATGCTCGGCCACCTCAAGCCGCGGCTGCACCCGCAAGACGTGCCGTTGCTCAAGCGGGCGTTGGTGGAGCACTTGAAGGGGCGCACCGAGGACTACCAGATCGAGTACCGCGTGCGCCACGAGGACGGCCACTGGGTGTGGATCGAAGACCGTGGCCGCGCGGTGGAGCGGACCAGCAATGGCCGGGTGATCCGCATGGTCGGCACCCGGCGCGATATCAGCACCCGCAAAGAATTGGAAGAGCAGCGGCGCCTGGCGGCGACGGTGTTCGAGGCGGCCAGCGAAGGCATCGTCATTCTTGACCCGGACTACGCGCTGATCGCCATCAATCAGGCATTCAGCCATGTCACCGGCTATCAGATCGAAGACATGCTGGGGCGCAACGTCGTCGAATTGCCGTGCAGCCGCGATGCGCGCCGGCACTACCCGGTGATCCACCAGGCGCTGGAGCAGCACGGCAGTTGGCAAGGCGAACTGGTGGAGGCGCGCAAGAACGGCGAGTTGTATCCGCAATGGCTGCAACTTACGGCGGTGCGCGATGTGCGGGGTAACGTCAGCCATATTGTCGGCTTCTTCACCGATCTGTCGGCCCGCCGCGCCTCCGAAGAACGCATGCGCTACCTGAGCCATTACGACGAACTGACCGGGCTGGCCAACCGCGCGCTGTTTCGCGAACGCCTGCATGATGCCTACCAACGTATCCGCCAGGGCGGCCGCAGCCTGGCGTTGCTACACATCAACCTGGACCGCTTCAAGCTGCTCAACGACAGCCTCGGCCATGAGGTGGCCGATCAACTGTTACAGAAAATGGCCCGGCGCCTGGTCAACGCGCTACCCGAAGCCGACACCATCGCGCGGCTGTCCGGGGACGAGTTCGCGGTGCTATTCGATGCCTACGGCAACTTGTCCAGCCTGGCGCGGGTGGCCACACGCTTGTCGGCCAAACTGCGTTTGCCGCTGAACATCGAGGGGCACGAATTGGTGGTCAGTGCCTCGATGGGCATCAGCATGCTGCCGGACAACGCACGGGACATCCCCGCCCTGGTCAGCCAGTCGAACATGGCCATGCAGCACGCCAAGCACTTGGGCGGTAATAACTTCCAGTTCTATACCGACAGCCTGCAAGCCAGCACCCTTGAGCGCTTGCAGCTGGAAAACCAACTGCGCAAGGCCATCGATGAGCACCAGCTCAAGGTGTTCTACCAACCCAAACTGTGCCTGGCCACCGGGCGCCTGAATGCCGCCGAGGCGTTGGTGCGTTGGGACCACCCGACCATGGGCCGCGTGCCGCCGGGGGACTTTATCGGGTTGGCGGAAGAAACCGGATTGATCGGCCCGATCGGTGAATTCGTGCTGCGCCAGGCCTGCTGGCAGGCGTGCGAATGGCAGCGCCAGGGGCTGGAGCCGATCCGGGTGTCGGTCAACCTGTCGGTGCACCAGTTGCGCCAGGGCAAACTGGTCAGCCTGGTGCGCCAGGTGCTGGAAGAGACCGGGTTGGCGCCGCACTACTTGGAGTTGGAGCTGACCGAGAGCCAGTTGCTCGACAGCGTCGAGCACATCATCGCCACCTTCCAGCAGTTGCGTGACCTGGGGGTGAAACTGGCGATCGACGATTTTGGCACCGGCTATTCCTCCCTGAGCTACCTCAAGCGCATCCCGGTGGACTACGTGAAGATCGACCAGGCGTTCATTCGCGGGGTGGGCGAGGGCGGCGAGGACGCGGCGATCACCCGGGCGATCATCGCCATGGCCCATGGCCTGTCCCTCAAGGTCGTGGCCGAAGGCGTGGAAGATCAGCGGCAACTGGACTTTCTCAAAGCCGAGGGCTGCGACGAAGTGCAGGGTTACCTCATCAGCCGCCCCGTGGAGGCCAGCGAGTTGGGTGCGTTGCTGGGCCGATAGGTCGCCGGATTGAGCCGCGTCAGGCCATCGCGCCCGTAGGGCTACAAAGGCTCTGGCCTCAAGAACAGTGGGCGGCGGGACGTTTTTGTGATGTTTCGGGCAGGCAAAAAGACGATTCTTGTAGTATAACTACAAGCTCGCTACATCCCTGGCGCCTGCCAATAACAAGAGTCCGATCCTTTGAACCTGTTGCAACATATCGCCCAGTCTCGCCACCTGTTACGCAAATCGGAACTCAAGGTTGCCGATCACGTGCTGCTTGACCCCGCGGCGGTGATGCACAGTTCCATGGCCGACCTGGCCCACAGCGTGGGCATCAGTGAGCCGACCATCGTGCGCTTTTGCCGTGCCATCGGTTGCTCCGGCTTCCAGGACTTGAAGCTGAAACTGGCGCAAAGCCTGGCGGCGGGGGCCAGTTTCGGCCAGTTCGCCATCCACGAAGACGACTCGGTCGCCGACTACAGCCTGAAGATTTTCGACACCACCCTGCACACCCTGATGGAAGTGCGCGAGAAGCTCGACCCGGTGGCGCTGCAACGGGCGGTGACCGCCATGTCCCAGGCCCAACGCGTGGAGTTCTATGGCTTTGGCGCCTCGGGCGCGGTGGCGGCGGATGCCCAGCACAAGTTCTTCCGCTTATTGCTCACTGCGGCGGCCTATTCCGACCCGCACATGCAGGCGATGTCGGCGGTCACCCTCAAGCCGTCGGACGTGGCGATCTGTATTTCCCAGTCCGGGCGCTCCAAGGATTTGCTGATTACCGCCAACCTGGTGCGCGAAAGCGGCGCCTCGCTGATTACCCTGTGCCCGAGCCAGACGCCGCTGGCCGAGCTGGCCACCGTCAACCTGGCCATCGATGTGCACGAAGACACCGAAATCTACACACCGCTGACCTCGCGCATCGCCCACCTGGTGGTGATCGACGTGCTGGCCATGGGCGTGGCCATGGCGCGTGGCCCGAGCCTGGTCAACCACCTCAAGAGCGTCAAGCGCAGCCTTCGTAGCCTGCGGTTGTCGCCCAAGTCGGTGAAGGCGCTGGACGACTGAGCCGGCGCCACCGTCATCTACCTGTAACCCCCGCGCCGCCAAACCGTCACCCTAGGCGCCTATCGTGAAACTCCCGTACTCGCCTTGGGAGACTCGAAATGGCCCAGCCCTACGAAGAACGCAACAGCGCCGTCAAAACCCGTCGTCAGCAGGAAGACCAGCGCCGCATGGCGTTTCGCCGTGCGATCGAGGACCGTTGCCAGCAGCGGCAGTTGCTCGCACAAATTGGCGATTTGCCTGACGCGGCAGAACTCAATTTCTGGCAGGCAGCGCCAAGCGCCGGCCGTCGAAACGCTCAACCAGCTCACTGATCTGCGCCCGCTCGCTGCGGATAAAGCCCAGGAACGCATGGGCCACCGGTGACAGGCGCTTGGCCTTGGCCTGCACCACGCACCAACTGCGGTACAGCGGCAGCTCCTCCACCGGCAACTCCACCAGTCTGCCGGTGGCCAGTTCCAGGTTCAGGGCGTGGCGCGTCAGCAAAGCCACGCCCAGGCCCGCCACCACGCATTCGCGTTGCGCTTCGGCGGACGCCACTTCCTGGGTCTGGGTAAAGTGCACGCGTTTTTCCTTGAAGTATTCCTCACACGCCAACCGCGTACCCGAGCCGGGTTCGCGGATCAACAGGGTGTGGGGTTCGAGGTCTTGCAGGCGCAGCGGCCCCTGATGGCACAGCGGGTGGTCGGGCGGGGCGACGGCGACGATGGGGTTATTGAGGAAGGGCAGGAACTCCAGGCCCATGTCCTGGGGCACCATCGACATTATCACCAGGTCGTCGCGGTTGTCCGACAGGCGACGTATGGCCTGCGCGCGGTTGATGACCGTCAGGTGCAGATTGACCTCCGGATGCTGGCGCCGGAATGCGGCGAACAGGTGCGGCACGAAGTATTTGGCGCTCGATTCCACCGCCAGTTTTAGTTGCCCCTGGAGCGAGCCCTGCATGTCCGAGAGCTGCATGTCGAGGTTTTCCAGGCGCCCGAAAATATCCCGGCTAGCGCGCTGTAACGCTTCAGCTGCTTCAGTCATGTAGAGTTTTTTGCCCACGTAATCGAAGAGTGGCTGGCCGATCAGCTCTTCAAGTTGACGAATCTGTAGGCTAACGGCAGGTTGTGTGAGGGACATTTCCTCGGCCGCGCGACTGTAAGAGCGCAAATCACAGACCTCATTGAAGATCTGAAGTTGACGCAATGTCATACGCATCAATGACTTACGCATTTACTGAAAACTCTCGTCACGGGCGGGAAGCTCAACTATAAGCTTTTGCTTATGCACGACCCAATAATTATTGATTTTTGTTAATCCCTTGAGAGGACTAGTGTGGCTACGCGGCTGGCCAGAAACATTTGGTCACTCGTCGACCCGGTCTAGCGGGTGGCAATAGCAATCGGCTCAAGGGAAATTCCAAGTGATAACAAAGATCCTGATCGCCAACCGTGGTGAGATTGCCGTACGCATCGTGCGGGCGTGCGCCGAGATGGGCATCCGCTCGGTGGCGATCTATTCCGATGCCGACCGTCACGCCTTGCACGTCAAGCGCGCCGACGAGGCTCACAGCATCGGTGCCGAGCCCCTGGCCGGCTACCTGAACCCGCGCAAACTGGTGAACCTGGCAGTCGAGACCGGTTGCGACGCCCTGCACCCCGGCTACGGTTTCCTGTCGGAAAACGCCGAATTGGCGGACATCTGCGCCGAACGTGGGATCAAGTTCATTGGCCCGTCGGCCGAAGTCATCCGCCGCATGGGCGATAAGACTGAAGCGCGCCGCAGCATGATTAAGGCCGGTGTACCGGTCACTCCGGGCACCGAAGGCAACGTTGCGGACATCGCCGAAGCGCTGACCGAAGGCGACCGCATCGGCTACCCGGTGATGCTCAAGGCCACCTCCGGTGGTGGCGGCCGCGGCATTCGCCGTTGCAACAGCCGCGAAGAACTGGAGCAAGCCTTTCCCCGGGTGATCTCCGAGGCCACCAAGGCCTTCGGCTCGGCCGAAGTGTTTCTGGAAAAGTGCATCGTCAATCCCAAGCACATCGAAGCGCAGATACTCGGTGACAGCTTTGGCAACGTGGTGCACCTGTTCGAGCGCGACTGCTCGATCCAGCGCCGCAACCAGAAGCTCATCGAAATCGCCCCCAGCCCCCAACTGACCCCGGAACAGCGCGCCTACATCGGCGACCTGTCGGTGCGTGCGGCCAAAGCGGTGGGCTACGAGAACGCCGGCACCGTGGAGTTCCTGCTCGCCGAGGGCGAGGTGTACTTCATGGAGATGAACACCCGGGTGCAGGTGGAACACACCATCACCGAAGAAATCACCGGTATCGACATCGTCCGCGAGCAGATCCGCATCGCCTCGGGCCTGCCGCTGTCGGTCAAGCAGGAAGACATCCAGCACCGTGGCTTTGCGTTGCAGTTTCGCATCAACGCCGAAGACCCGAAGAACAACTTCCTGCCCAGCTTCGGCAAGATCACCCGCTACTACGCCCCCGGCGGCCCCGGCGTGCGCACCGACACGGCGATCTACACCGGCTACACCATTCCGCCGTTCTATGACTCCATGTGCCTGAAACTGGTGGTCTGGGCCTTGACCTGGGAAGAGGCCATGGACCGTGGCTTGCGCGCCCTCGACGACATGCGCCTGCAAGGCGTGAAGACCACCGCGGCCTATTACCAGGAAATCCTGCGCAACCCGGAATTTCGCAGCGGCCAGTTCAACACCAGTTTTGTGGAAAGCCACCCTGAGCTGACCAACTACTCGATCAAGCGCAAACCCGAAGAGCTGGCCCTGGCCATCGCCGCCGCCATCGCCGCCCACGCAGGCCTATGAATGAAGCAGCTGCAAGTTTTCAGTGGTAAGCGGCAAGTTAAGAGCGGATCGGCTTTTACTTGTCGCTTGTGGCTGGAAGCTTGCCGCTAAGAGGAGATAACAATGAGCAAGAAGATCTTCGTAACCGACACGATTCTGCGCGACGCCCACCAATCGCTGTTGGCGACCCGCATGCGCACCGATGACATGCTGCCCATCTGCGACAAGCTCGACAAAGTCGGCTACTGGTCGCTGGAAGTCTGGGGTGGGGCCACGTTCGACGCCTGTGTGCGCTTTCTCAAGGAAGACCCGTGGGAGCGCCTGCGCAAGCTGCGCGCGGCTTTGCCCAACACACGGCTGCAAATGCTCCTGCGCGGGCAGAACCTGCTGGGCTATCGCCACTACAGCGATGACGTGGTCAAGGCGTTCGTGGCCAAGGCTGCGGTCAACGGCATCGACGTGTTCCGTATCTTCGACGCGATGAACGACGTGCGTAACCTGCGCGTGGCCATCGAAGCGGTGAAAGCCGCCGGCAAGCACGCCCAGGGCACCATCGCCTACACCACCAGCCCGGTGCATACCATCGACGCGTTCGTGGCCCAGGCCAAGCAAATGGAAGCCATGGGGTGCGACTCGGTGGCGATCAAGGACATGGCCGGCCTGCTCACGCCTTACGCCACGGGCGAATTGGTCAAGGCGCTCAAAGCCGAGCAGTCGCTGCCGATCTTCATCCACTCCCACGACACTGCGGGCCTGGCGGCGATGTGCCAACTCAAGGCCATCGAGAACGGTGCCGACCATATCGACACGGCGATTTCCAGCTTCGCTTGGGGCACCAGCCATCCGGGCACCGAGTCGATGGTTGCGGCCCTCAAGGGCAGTGAATTCGACACCGGCCTGGACTTGGAACTGCTGCAAGAGATTGGCCTGTACTTCTACGCGGTGCGTAAGAAATACCACCAGTTCGAGAGTGAATTCACCGCGGTCGATACCCGCGTGCAAGTCAACCAAGTGCCGGGCGGGATGATTTCCAACCTGGCCAACCAGTTGAAAGAGCAGGGTGCACTCAACCGCATGAGCGAAGTGTTGGCCGAGATTCCACGGGTACGCGAAGACCTGGGTTTCCCGCCCCTGGTCACGCCAACCTCGCAGATCGTCGGCACCCAGGCGTTCTTCAACGTGCTGGCTGGCGAGCGCTACAAAACCATCACCAACGAAGTGAAGCTGTACCTGCAAGGCGGCTACGGCAAGGCGCCGGGCACTGTTGACGAGAAACTGCGCCGCCAGGCCATCGGTAGCGAAGACGTGATCGACGTGCGCCCCGCCGACTTGCTCAAGCCGGAAATGACCAAGCTGCGCGGTGAGATTGGCGCGTTGGCCAAATCCGAGGAGGACGTGCTGACTTACGCCATGTTCCCGGACATTGGCCGCAAGTTCCTCGAAGAACGCGACGCAGGCACCCTGACCCCGGAAGCCTTGCTGCCGATCCCCGAAGCGGGTGGCGTGCGCTCGGCGGGCGGTGAAGGCGTGCCGACCGAGTTCGTCATCGACGTGCACGGTGAAACCTACCGCGTGGACATCACCGGTGTCGGCGTCAAGGCCGAAGGCAAGCGCCACTTCTACCTGTCCATCGACGGCATGCCCGAAGAAGTGGTGTTCGAGCCGCTCAACGAATTTGTCGGCGGTGGCACCAGCCAGCGCAAGCAGGCCAGTACGCCAGGCCATGTCAGCACCACCATGCCGGGCAACATCGTCGATGTGCTAGTCAAGGAAGGCGACGTGGTCAAGGCCGGGCAAGCCGTGCTGATTACCGAAGCCATGAAGATGGAAACCGAAGTGCAATCGGCCATCGCGGGCAAGGTCGTGGCCATCCATGTGGCCAAGGGCGACCGGGTCAACCCGGGCGAGATACTGATCGAGATCGAAGGCTGATTTAACAGCCTTCGGCTACAACGCTTTAAACCTCGGGGGGGCATGTGCTCCCCTTTTTTTTGCGTAAAAAACTCGATTCAAGGCCGGATTCTGAATTTCTCCCGGCTGGCAATAATTTCAGTGCGGCCCAAGTGAGGCTCAGCGATCACGCTGCCCTCAGGGTAGAGCCCGGTGACTTCGTTGGGCCCGTTTTGCAGTGGCGGCGCCTTGAAGTTGACTGCGTCGGCGCTATTTCTGCTGATTTCGACCTGGGTGGCCATATTGTCTTTCTTGAATTGGACGGCGTAGAGGCCAGTCAGGGAATGGGTCTTGGGGTTTTCCAGAAATATGACTTCTCCCACCCGAACAATGCTGGGGAGTGCGGCGGGGTTTTTTGAGCTGGCCATGGTGCACCTCGTGGGCGAGGGGGCGACGGGATCAGGCTAAGCGTGGTCCTGATACCCGTCTACTGTCAGAAGTGACAGGTGTTGAGCCGTACAGTGCTTTTAGAAGCTCATCCGCCACTGCCCTGTCAGGCCATTGCTGCGGTTGTTGCTGCTCAGCTCGCCCTGATAGCCGACGCCCAAGGTGTGGTGCTCGGACAGTCTCAGGTCCAGACCAGCGGCCAGTACCAGGCTGTCACGGTCCTGGGCCGCACCTTCGATGGTGAAACCCTTGCCAGTGCTGACGAAGCTTTGGCGGGTCTTGCTTTGCAAGTCGCCGTAGGTGTGTTTCCAACCGGCGCTCAGGCTCGGCATCAGGGCCATGCCGTTGTCCAGCAGGGTGAACTGGGCGAGGCGCAGGCCGAAGGTGTTGTTCAGGTTTTGCCGGCTCTGGCGCTCGACCCGCAGGGCCGCATCGCCGCCCTTTTCCTGGTAGCTGGCGCGTTGATAGCGCTCATAGCCCAGGCTGACAAAAGGCTCGGCGCTCAGGTTGGCGCTGCCCATTTGGTAGCCCAATTCGGCGAAGGCTTGCTGGGTGCTGGAATCGAAGGAGCCCTTGAGGGTGTCGCGATAGCCCTTGAATGCCAGGTTGCGCTGCGTGTCACCGGAGTGGCTGCCATAGGTTGCGCCCAGGCGCAGCGCGAGCGGGCCGCGTTGGCCTATGGCGTAGGCGCCCAGGTACCAGTTGTCGAGGTCGGCATCGAACCGTCGGCCGTCGACCTGGGTCTGCGATTTGGCGCCCAGCAGGCCCAGGCTCCAGGTCTCGTTCACGGACCAGTCGGCGCCCACCACCACGCCATGGGTGCGTTGTTGCAGCGCACGGCTGGCGTGGGCGCGGTCGGTGGTGGTCGAGTTGCCCAGGGCCTGCACCCACACGCGACCGTTGCCGCTGTCGAACTGCGCCGGGGCATCGCTGCCCTGGCGCAGGGTGGCCAGCAGGCTGCCGACCACGGGCCGGGCGCTGTTCTGGGTAATGTTGGCCAGGTTCGCGTTGGCGCCACCGGCCAGTTGTTCCAGGCCGTTGGCGGCTTCGCGGCCGTTATCGCTGCCGGCACCGTCTTCAAGGCGCCGTTCGTTGCGGGTGTAAGCCAGGTCTACGGTCGTTTCGCTGTAGTGCAGGGCGGGCGTCAAGTAGAGCAGGTCGCTGTTCACCTCCCCAAATTCACCCTCGATCTTGCCGGCCTGGATGACGGTGAAGTACAGGGGGTCAGGGTAGGCGGTGTCGGCAGCCTTGACCGTTAATGCGGCGTTGTCGATTTTAGCGGTGCCCTCGACCTGGACCTTGGCGCCGTCGCCGTTTTGAGCGATGTCGTAAACCAGCGTCGAGCCCTCGGCAAGGGTCAGGTCCTCGCCGACCCATGCGGCGCCCTGCGTAGGATTCACGTGCAGGGTTCCTTCCACGATCAGGTTGCGGACCTTGCCGTTGCCGCCATAAGTGGCGCCCTGCGCCACGAACGCATCGCCGACGATGGTGCCCTGGTTGATGAGGGTGGCGCTATTGCGCACCAGTGCACCGAACTGGAAGTCGCCGGTGCCTTGCACTGTCCAGTTGCCTTGCGGAACGTCCAGCCCCTGGAAGTTGCGTGTCTCAGTCAAGGTGGCGCCGTGGTTGGCCTCCAGCCTCAACACATTGAACCCTTCGCCGCCATCGAAAGCGTGTTCCTGGATGCCATCGAGCTGGAGGGTCAGCAGGTCATCGTCCATGCCCAGGGCAGAGTTGAGGATGTTGTCTTTGCTGTTGGTGGCAATCAGGGTCGTCTTGATTGTGGGGTCATTGGCGAAGTCTTCCAGTAGGCCTAACACCTCGGCCACTGTCTTTGGCGGGAGTGGCGCCTGGCTTTGTTGGGCGTGGGCCATTTTCACCGTGGGCAGGGTCAGGGCGATGGCCAGGGCGAGTGCATGGGGGCTAGGTGGGAGCAAGGTCGGCATGAAGGAGGAGCCTCGTGGTTCGGGAGGCGGAACTCTACGGGGCCATGGCGGGCTATTAATGCCGGGGTTTTCCGTGGTTTTTGCGCGCTATGGCGGCATTACGTGTCGGCATTGTGGGGCGGCGGAGCAAAGTTGGCCGGTGGCCTGCTTGAGTGGCAGCTTTGCCTCACCGTGACTGCGGAAACACCTGTAGGGCGCCCCCACCCGGCCCGCCCTCCGTTGCTCCCTTCGCCGGGTTGATTGGCGCCTGTGCCATGGCGCACTGGCAGTGCGGGGGTCGCAGTCGCAGGCATCTGCATTTTATTGCGTGTGAGCACCCTGTTAACGGCGTATAAATGCATTTTAATGCACATATAAGGCACACATAGTGCAACCATCTGCACTATATTGCAGGCAACGACTTTGGACGCTCCCTCAAAGGCATCAAATTGCAGGTAACAGCCATGTTCACTTTGACACTCCAACTTTGGTCGGCAGGCGAATGGCAAGACGCCATGCTCCTGACCTTCCACGAACCGCAAGAGCGCCTGCAAAGCCGTTGTAGCTTCGGCTACCTGCAGGACTACCTAGTGGCGCACCTGGGCGATATCGGCGACCCCTTCGCCAGTGCTGTCAGTGCCAACCTGCCGTTGGACTGGAACAGCGAAGACCAGGCCAGTGCGCCGGCCTTTTTACACGACATCGCTCCGGCCGGCGCAGCCCGGCGCTTCCTGCTGGCGCGCCTGGGCCAGCAAAAGCCCGAAGGCATCAGCCCCGATTTGTTCCTGCTAGGCCGCAGCACCCCGGCGCCCATCGGCCATTTACGCATCAAGGAGTCGTTGCAGGACGTTGATAAGCGGCTGCCCATGGGGTTTGCCCGTGACGAGGTGATCGCCCGCGACCAGCGTTTCCTGGAATACGCCTACGAGCAGGGCGCGGCGATTGGCGGTGCAACCGGGGCGGGGGGGGAGGCGCCGAAGCTGCTGCTCACCGAAAGCGTCGACGGCCTGCTGTACCCGGACGCTGTGCTCGATGACGCCGAGGCCCGGCAGCACTGGTTCGTCAAATTCGCCCGCAACAAGGGGCTGCAACTGGACCAGGACATCCTGCGTAGCGAGTTCCACTACTACAAAGCCCTGCAAACCCTGGGCATCGAGACCGTGGCCGCCGAGGGCCTGGCGCTGGAAGAGGCGAGCAAGCCGAGCCTGTGGATGCAGCGCTTTGACCGGGGCGTGACGGCCCACGGCGTCGAGCGCTTGGCCGTGGAGTCGGTCTACTCCCTGGCCGGCGTCACCACCCCTGGCAGTGCGATGAACCACGTGCAGGTGATGCAGATGCTGGCGCAACTGTGGTGGCGGGTGGAGCAGGACGAGCAAATCCCGGATCTGGTCGCCGACTACCTGCGCCGTGACCTGCTGAACAAGATATTGGGCAACTCTGATAACCACGGGCGCAACACGGCAATCATCCGCGAGGCCGACTCGGTGCGCCTGGCACCCATCTACGACCTGGCACCGATGGTGATGGACGACGAAGGCATCACTCGCACCACCAAATGGCCCCGGGAAATCGAGCGGGCCGGGGAGGTCGATTGGCGCGCCGCGTGCGAGGCCTTGGCCGATATCGCCGATCCGCAGGACAGCTTTGAACGCCTGCGCGAAGACGCCGCGCACCTGCTGGCACTGCCCGATATCCTCGCCGACAGCGGCTTGCCCGCCGTGACGTTCAAGCACCCGAGCATAGCCCTGAAAAACCTTGGGCAACGCTTGAAAGACTGGGGGCTGCAATGAACATGACCCTACAAGAACGCGCCCGGTTCATCGACGCCATCCAGCTAGGCCTGGGCGAAGGCACGTTGCAGATCGGCGAAGCCGTGCGGCGCTTGCGGGTCGAAGTGACAGGGCTGCACCAGAGCCAATTTGCGCGCATGTGCAAAATCTCGGTGCGCACCCTGGTGCATATCGAACACGGCGAAGGCAACCAGACCCTGAAGTCGCTTAACGCAGTGTTCAAGCCATTCGGGCTGCAGATGGGCGTGGTAAAAGCCCGGCGCACGAAGGCGGGCGTTTAAACCAATGTTTATTGCTGGACCCAGCGAGGAGAAACCATGCGCGTGTGGATCGATGCCGACGCTTGCCCCAAGGCCGCGAAGGATCAAGTGGTGAAATTTGCCCTCAAGCGCCAGTTCGAGGTGTTGCTGGTGGCGGGCCAGAGCCAGATCAAACCGCCGTTCGCCTGTGTGCGGCTGATCGTGGTGCCGGCCGGGCCGGATGCGGCGGACGATTACCTGGTGGAACATGCCGTGCCCGGCGACCTGGTGATTTGCAGCGACGTACCGCTGGCTGACCGCTTGGTGAAAAAAGGCGTGGACGCCCTCGACCCACGGGGCAAACCCTTCGACGCGCAAAACATGGGCGAACGCCTGGCCGTGCGCAACCTGTTCACCGACCTGCGCGAACAAGGCCAGGCCAGCGGCGGGCAAGGGCCCTATGGCGAACGGGACAAACAGGCCTTCGCCAATAGCCTGGATCGGCTGCTGACACGGTTGATGCGGGGGGAATGACCCGGACCACATCCCTGTGGCAGCGGGCTGGGTCCGGGCGGCGATCCGACGATGGCGCCGGGTCAGGCAACGTGATGTTGGCTGGGCTCAGTCGTTTTCGTGAGTCAGCTCAAGCACGCGGTCAACCAGTTTGTTGATTCCTGCCGCCGCTTCGCCGATGGATTGGGCGAGCATGTAGGCCGGGGTGCTGACCAGTTTGCGGGCCTTGTCTTCGACGATTTCGCTGACCGCGCATTCTTCATGTTCGGCGCCCATGGCGGTGATGGCGGCGGCGGTGTCGCTGTCGTTGCCGATGGTGCAGACCACGCCCGGGCCGTAGATCTTGGCGGCGATGGCCGGGGAGATGCAGATCAGCCCCACCGGTTTGCCCGCTTCGGCAAAGGCTTCGGCCAGGGCCAGGACATCGGGCTGCACCGTGCAACCGGCGCCTTGGGTAGCGAAGTTGGACAGGTTTTTCGCCGAGCCAAAACCGCCGGGCACGATCAACGCATCGAAGTCCTCGACCCGCGCCTCGCGCACGTCCTTGACCTGGCCGCGGGCGATGCGCGCCGATTCCACCAGCACATTGCGCGACTCCGGCATTTCCTGGCCGGTCAGGTGGTTGATGACGTGCAACTGCGCAATGTCAGGGGCGAAGCACTGCACCTGCGCGCCGCGTTGGTCGAGGCGCAGCAGGGTAATCACGCTTTCGTGGATCTCGGCGCCGTCGTATACGCCACAACCGGAAAGGATCACTGCAACTTTTTTGCTCATGGGTTTTTCTCCAGGTTCATGGCGTCCAAATGTCCACTAATTTGCCGCCCGGTGCCATAGCTCAGACACCGGGTGTGTGGATTCGATCGATTGGATAGGGCGCGCGGTTACAGCGGCGGCGAGGACTCGCCGTTGGCGGCTTTTTCGGCCTGTTCGGCCCGGCAGATTTCCTTGGCCAGGCGCGCGTTCTTGACGCGGCGGCGCAGCCACAGCAACAGGCCCAGCAGGAGCAGGGCACCGAGCACCCACAATTCGTACTTCTTGATGCTGCCCAGCATGCCTTCGAGCACCGCGCCAAAGTGGTAGGCCGCCGCCGCCAGGGCCGTGGCCCAGATCGCGGCGCCGATGCCGTTGAGGATCAGGTAGCGCCCCGGTGGATAGCCGGACAGGCCAATGGCCACGGGCATCACCGTGCGCAGGCCATAGACGAAGCGAAAACTCAGCACCCAGATATCCGGGTGTTTGCGGATGTGCTCCAGCGCGCGATCGCCCATCAGTTGCCAGCGCGGTTTGCGCGCAAGCAATTTGCGCCCGTGCTTGCGGCCCAGGAAGTACCACAGCTGATCGCCGGCATAGCTGCCGCAGAACGCCACCACCACCACCAGGTTGATATCCATGTATCCGCGGAACGCAAGGAAGCCGGCGAGCACCAGAATGGTTTCACCTTCAAAGAACGTGCCGAGAAAAAGGGCGAAGTAGCCGAAATCCTGAAGAAATTGTTGGAGCATTGTCTGGATGCTGGCGAAATGAACGCGCAGCCTACGCCTTCGGGCAGTGTGAGGAAAGTATCGAAATGTGTCTCGACGTGAACATTTCCTACAAAGACAATGACTGCGGCGACCGGTCGCACGGCTGAGCGCGACTGTCATCTGTTCGTCATAATGGCCGCTTATAACTGTCACGCTCGCCCGCCAGCGCGGGCTCAGGAGTCTGCCGTGAGCTTCACCCCCGCCACTCGTGTGTTCCCCGCCACCCGCCTGCGGCGCAACCGTCGCGACGACTTTTCCCGCCGCCTGGTGCGCGAAAACCTACTGACGGTGGACGACCTGATCCTGCCGGTGTTTGTCCTCGACGGGCACAATCGCCGCGAAACCGTGGCCTCGATGCCGGGTGTGGAGCGCTTGAGCATCGACCTGCTGCTCGAAGAAGCCGCCCAGTGGGTGGAACTGGGCATACCGGCGCTGGCGCTGTTCCCGGTCACGCCCAGCGCGCTCAAGTCTCTGGACGCCGCTGAAGCCTGGAACCCCGACGGCATCGCCCAACGCGCTACCCGCGCCTTGCGCGCACGCTTTCCGCAGTTGGGGGTGATTACCGATGTGGCGCTGGACCCGTTCACCACCCACGGCCAGGACGGCATCCTCGACGACAGCGGCTACGTGCAGAACGACACCACGGTGGCCGCGCTGGTGCGCCAGGCGTTGTCCCATGCCGAGGCGGGCGCCCAGGTGGTGGCCCCGTCGGACATGATGGACGGTCGCGTGCAAGGTATTCGCGAAGCCCTTGAGCTGGCCGGCTACGTCAACGTGCGGATCATGGCCTACTCGGCCAAGTACGCCAGTGCCTACTACGGGCCGTTCCGCGATGCGGTGGGCTCGGCGCTGAACCTGGGCCAGGCGAACAAGGCCTCCTACCAGATGGACCCGGCCAACGGTAATGAAGCCCTGCACGAGGTGGCTGCGGACTTGTCAGAAGGCGCGGATATGGTCATGGTCAAGCCTGGCATGCCCTACCTCGACATCCTTTACCGGGTCAAAGAAGAATTTAAAGTGCCGACCTTTGTCTATCAGGTCAGCGGTGAATACGCCATGCACATGGCGGCCATCCAGAATGGCTGGTTGAGCGAGGGGGTTATTCTCGAATCCCTGACCGCTTTTAAACGGGCAGGCGCTGATGGCATCCTGACTTACTTTGCCGTTCGTGCTGCTCAATTGTTACGAGAGCCAAAATAGCCCTCCCAGGAACACGTCATGAATACCGAAGGACTGACTGAAGTGGCAGTAAAAGACGCTCAACCGGTGGTCGAACAGATCGTCGAAACCCCGCCGGAACTGGAGCAGGAGCTACCCGCGCCGGCCGTAGCCAGCGAGCCACAACCGGCGCCGCCGGCGATTGCGATCCCGAGCCTGGATGACAGCAGCCTGTACATCCACCGCGAGCTGTCGCAACTGCAATTCAACATCCGCGTGCTGGAACAGGCGCTGGATGAGTCCTACCCGTTGCTGGAGCGGCTCAAGTTCCTGCTGATTTTCTCCAGCAACCTGGATGAGTTCTTTGAGATCCGCGTGGCGGGCCTGAAGAAGCAGATCACCTTCGCCCGCGAACAGGCCGGCGCCGACGGCTTGCAGCCGCACCAGGCCCTGGCGCGCATCAGCGAGTTGGTGCACGGCCACGTTGACCGCCAATACGCGATCCTCAACGACATCCTGCTGCCGGAGCTGGAAAAGCACCAAGTGCGCTTCATCCGCCGCCGCCACTGGACTACCAAGATCAAAACCTGGGTGCGCCGCTACTTTCGCGACGAGATCGCGCCGATCATCACCCCCATCGGCCTGGACCCGACGCACCCGTTCCCGCTGCTGGTCAACAAGAGCCTGAACTTCATCGTCGAGCTTGAAGGCATCGACGCCTTTGGCCGCGATTCGGGCCTGGCGATCATCCCGGCGCCGCGCCTGTTGCCGCGCCTTATCAAGGTGCCGGAAGAGGTTGGCGGCGCGGGCGACAACTACGTGTTCCTGTCGTCGATGATCCACGCCCACGCCGATGACCTGTTCCAGGGCATGAAGGTCAAGGGTTGCTACCAGTTCCGCCTGACCCGTAACGCCGACCTGGCGGTCGATACCGAAGATGTCGAAGACCTGGCCCGCGCCCTGCGCGGTGAACTGTTCTCGCGCCGCTACGGCGACGCGGTGCGCCTGGAAGTGGCCGACACCTGCCCTAAACACCTGTCCGACTACCTGCTCAAGCAGTTCAACCTGCACGAGACCGAGCTGTACCAGGTCAACGGCCCGGTGAACCTGACGCGCCTGTTCAGCATCACGGGCCTGGAGAGCCAGCGCGAACTGCAATACATGCCGTTCACCCCGCAAATCCCCAAGCTTTTGCAAAACAGCGAGAACATCTTCAGCGTCGTCAGCAAGCAAGACATTTTGCTGCTGCACCCGTTCGAGTCCTTCACCCCGGTGGTCGACCTGCTGCGCCAGGCCGCCAAGGACCCGCATGTGCTGGCCGTGCGCCAGACCCTGTACCGCAGCGGTGCCAACTCGGAAATCGTCGATGCCCTGGTGGACGCCGCGCGTAACGGCAAGGAAGTCACCGCGGTGATCGAATTGCGTGCGCGTTTCGACGAAGAGTCCAACCTGCAACTGGCCAGCCGCCTGCAAGCGGCCGGCGCGGTGGTGATCTACGGCGTGGTCGGCTTCAAGACCCACGCCAAGATGATGCTGATCCTACGCCGTGAAGCGGGCGAGATCGTGCGCTACGCCCACTTGGGCACCGGCAACTACCACGCCGGTAACGCCAAGCTCTACACCGACTACAGCCTGCTGACCTCCGACGACGCCTTGTGCGAAGACGTGGGCAAACTGTTCAGCCAGTTGATCGGCATGGGCAAAACCCTGCGCATGAAAAAGCTGTTGCATGCGCCGTTCACCCTCAAGAAGGGCATGCTCGACATGATTGCCCGCGAAACCCAGTTCGCCCTCGACGGCAAACCGGCCCACATCATCGCCAAGTTCAACTCGCTGACCGATCCGAAGATCATCCGTGCGCTGTACAAGGCCAGCCAGTCGGGCGTGCGCATCGACCTGGTGGTACGCGGCATGTGCTGCCTGCGCCCAGGGATTGCCGGGGTCTCGCATAACATCCACGTACGCTCGATCATCGGCCGCTTCCTGGAGCACACGCGAGTGTTCTACTTCCTCAACGGCGGCGAAGAGCAGATGTTCCTCTCCAGCGCCGACTGGATGGAGCGCAACCTCGATAAGCGCGTGGAGACTTGCTTCCCGGTGGAAGGCAAGAAGCTGATCCTGCGGGTCAAGAAGGAGCTGGAAAGCTACCTCACCGACAACACCCACAGCTGGAGCCTGCAATCGGACGGGCGCTACATCCGCAACACGCCCACCGGCAACCAGAACCCGCGCAGCGCCCAGGCGACCTTGCTGGAGCGCCTGAGCAACCCGGTGTTGAGCGTTCGCTGAACAAAAAAGGGGCCTGAAAAGGCCCCTTCTTCGTTGCTGCACCCGGGGCTCAATGCACGTTGAGCACAATCCCGACGCGGGTCAGCCATTCGGCCTCAAGGGCGAAGTCGGCTTGGGTCAATTGGTTTTCGTCCAGCCAGCCTGCGGGGAAGGACACTTCCAGGCTATCGCCCTGGGCATGCAGCGCCACCTGGGGCATGGCCTGGGTGCCGCGGATGTGATGGAACAGAATCGCAAAGCGCAGCAGCACGCACAGGCGGATCAGCTTGATGCCTTCGTCGCCGAACTCGGCGAATTTGTCCTTGGGGATGTTGCGGCGGTGGCCGCGCGCCAGCAGGGCGAGCATTTGCTGGTCTTCGCGGGAGAAGCCGGCCAGGTCCGAGTGCTCGATCAGGTAGGCGCCGTGCTTGTGGTAGTGGTAGTGGGCGATATCTAGCCCCACTTCATGCACTTTCGCCGCCCAGCCCAGGAGTTCGCGCCAGATACCGTCCGCCAGGTCCCAGTCCGCCGCCACTTGGTCGAAGGCATGCAGGGCCTTGCGCTCGACCCGCGCCGCTTGTTCCAGATCGACGTGGTAGCGCTCCATCAATGAGCCGAGGGTGCGTTCGCGCACGTCTTCGTGGTGGTGGCGGCCCAGCAGGTCGTACAGCACGCCTTCGCGCAGCGCGCCATCGCAGTGGTCCATGCGTTGCAGCTCGAGGGCATCGAAGATCGCTTCGAGAATCGCCAGGCCCGCCGGGAAAATGGTGCGCCGGTCGGGCTTGATGCCTTCGAAGTCGATTTTTTCCGCGTCGCCCAGTTTGAACAGCTTGCGCTTGAGCCACGCCAGGCCTTCGGCGTTGACTTCGCCGGTGCCGTGGCCGCCGGCCTTGAGCGCCAGGCCAATGGCGCGAATGGTGCCCGAGGAGCCGATGGCTTCATCCCAGGTCAGGCGATGCAAGGCATGCTCGATGCTCATGATTTCCAGGCGCGCGGCGGTGTAGGCCTGGGCGTAGCGCGCCGGGGTGATCTTGCCGTCCTTGAAATAGCGCTGGGTGTAGCTGACGCAGCCCATTTGCAGGCTCTCGCGCAGCAGCGGCTCGAAGCGTTGGCCGATGATGAACTCGGTGCTGCCGCCGCCGATGTCCGCCACCAGGCGTTTGCCCGGGGTGTCGGCCAGGGTATGGGAGACCCCGAGGTAGATCAGGCGCGCTTCTTCACGGCCGGAGATGACTTCCACCGGGTGGCCGAGGATCTCTTCGGCGCGGCGGATGAATTCGCCACGGTTGCGCGCCTCGCGCAGGGCGTTGGTGCCCACGATGCGCACCGCGCCCAGGGGCATGCCGTTTATCAATTGGGCAAAGCGCTTGAGGCAGTCGAGCCCGCGCTGCATGGATTCTTCGTTGAGGCGACGTTCGTCGTCGATGCCGGCGGCCAGTTGGACCTTCTCGCCGAGTCGCTCCAGGATGCGGATTTCACCGTTCTGGGCCTTGGCCACGACCATATGAAAGCTGTTGGAGCCCAGGTCGATAGCGGCGATCAGGGACAGATGCTTGGCTTTGGATTGCGGCATGGGTAGGGGGTCTCGGTCGAAAACTTCGCCATCGTGCCACGATCACAGGCTCGCGCCAACGCACAGTGTTGGCTGGCGTGATCTGGCTCAGGAAAAATCGACAACACGTGTAAGTAATTGGAGGTGCCGCCGTCGTCGCGGGCAAGCCCGCTCCTACAGGGAGAAGGCTGGGTACGGCTTACAGCATCCGCTCCAGCCCCACGCGGGTGCTGAACCAGGCGTTGAAGCGGCGCCACCAACTGCCCGGTTCGCGGGTCAGGGTGTGGCGCTGGCCGTGGTCTTCGGTGACCCACACCACGTCGCCGTTGTCGATTTTCGCTTCGTAGCTCAGGGCCGGGGCCATGCCTTGCAGGGCCAGGGTGCGCACGTGTTCGGCCAGTTCCGGGCTGTCCACCATGACCCCCACTTCGGTGTTCCACAGCACCGAGCGCGGGTCGAAGTTGAACGAGCCGATAAAGGCGTAGCGGCGGTCGAAGATCATCGCCTTGCTGTGCAGGCTCGAATCCGAGCCCTGGCGCGACGCGCCGCTGAACAGGCGCGGGCCGCTGCCGCCGGTGGCGCCGGGTTGGCGGCGCAGCTCGAACAGGCGCACGCCGTGCTCCAGCAGGGCCTTGCGGTAGGGCGTGTAGCCGCCGTGCACCGCCGGCACGTCGGTGGCTTCCAGGGAGTTGGTCAATAGGCTCACCGCGACCCCCGCATCGGCGCGCCCGGTGAGGTACAACAGCCCCGGTTGGCCTGGCACGAAGTAGGCGGAAATCAGGATCAACTCCTGGCTCACCCCTTGCAGCTGCGGCGCCATCTGCGTGGTCAGCAGCAGCTGCGGGTCGGGCTCGCCTCGGGCCAGGACTTTGCTCGGCGCATCCCACAGCGCCTGGTTCCAGGCCCAAATCAATTCCTTGCGCCAGAGGTCCAGGCGCGGCTCGGTGCGATAGCTCATCAGTTGCTGGAACAGCGCGTGGTTCTCGCGCCGGTTCTGCTCCAGGGAGGCTTCGAGCTGCGCGCGGGTCTTGGCCAGGTCCTTGGCCGAAGGCTGCGAGAGGAACTCATCGATGGGTTTGCTCAGGGCGCTGTTCCAGTACTGGTCGAAGCTGTGGCCCAACTGCTCGGCCACCGGCCCGACGCTGAGCATGTCGATGTCGGTGAAGTTCAGGTTGGGTTCGGCGTCGAAGTATTCGTCGCCCAGGTTGCGCCCGCCGACAATCGCCGCCGCGTTGTCGGCCAGCCACAGCTTGTTGTGCATGCGCCGGTGTTGCAGCGACAGGTTGAACAGCCGCCCCATGGCCCGCGTGACGCCGGTGCTGCGCCCCAGGTGCAGCGGGTTGAAGAGGCGGATCTGGATCTGTGGGTGGGCGGCGAGGGTGGCGATGATCTGGTCCAGGCCATCGCTGGTGGTGTCGTCCAGCAGGATGCGCACGCGCACGCCACGGTCGGCGGCCTTGAGCAACTCTTCGACGAGCATCCGCGTACTGATGCCGTCGTGCACGATGTAGTACTGCAAATCCAGGCTGCTTTGGGCGTTGCGGATCAGCTCGGCGCGGGCCATGAACGCCTCGCTGCTGTTGGACAGCAAGCGAAACCCCGAGCGGCCCTGGTGCGGCGCGGCCTGGGCCTGGATCGAGCGGCCGAACGCCGAGCCCTGGGCGGGCAGGGCCTGGCTCGGTTCGCGCGGCACGTCGAGGCTGGCGCAACCGCTGGTGGCCAACAGCAGGAAAAAGGGCAGGGCCTGGGTGAGTTTCAAGGAGTGGCCTCTGAGCGCGGCGTGGAATGTTGTTTTTCGACGCCAGCCAGCGGTTAAAAGTCCGTGGTGCCTTGGGTTTCGGCCAACAACCGGGCCGCCGCCGCGCCGACTTTGCGCACCGCTTCTTCAATCTCTGCCGTCGGCTTGGCAGCGTAGTTCATCCGCAGACAATTGCGGTACTTGCCCGAGGCCGAAAAAATGCTGCCCACGGCGATCTGCACGCCTTGCTCCAGTAGCACGCGGTTGAGCTTGAGGGCGTCGAAGTTGTCCGGCAGCTCAACCCACAGCATGAAGCTGCCCTGAGGGCGGCTGGCGCGGGTGCCAGCGGGGAAATAGCGGCTGACCCAGTCGAGCATCTGGTCGCGGTTGCGCTGGTACTGCGTGCGCATGCGCCGCAAATGGGGCTCGAAATGCCCGCCCTTGAGGAATTCGGCAATGGCGATCTGCGGCTGCGGCGCGGTGGAGCCGGTGCTGATGTATTTCATGTGCAGCACCCGCTCCAGGTAACGCCCGGGTGCTACCCAGCCAATGCGCAACCCGGGGGCGAGGGTCTTGGAAAACGAACTGCACAGCAACACGCGGCCGTCTTCGTCGAAGGATTTGATGGTGCGCGGGCGCGGGTAGGTGTAGGCCAATTCGCCATACACATCGTCTTCGATGATCGCCACGTCAAAGCGTTGCGCCAGGGTCAGCAGGGCGCGTTTGCGCGACTCGGGCATGATGTAGCCCAGCGGGTTATTGCAGTTGGGGGTCAACTGTATGGCCTTGACCGGCCACTGCTCCAGGGCCAGCTCCAAGGCTTCGAGGCTGATACCGGTGAGCGGGTCGGTGGGGATCTCCAGGGCCTTCATGCCCAAGCCCTTGAGGGTTTGCATGGCGCCGTGAAAGCTCGGCGAGTCGACGGCGACGATATCCCCCGGCTCGCAGATGGCGCGAATGCTGGTGGACAGCGCCTCATGGCACCCGGTGGTGATGACCAGGTCCTGGGCGCCGAGCTGGCAGCCGGAGTCGAGCATCAGGCGCGCAATCTGCTCGCGCAGCTCCAGGGTGCCGCAGATGTTGTCGTAATACAGGCCGGGCATGTCCTGGCGCCGGCTGATGCGCGCCAGGCCCCGCAGCAGGGGTTGCAGGGTGGGTGTCATCACGTCCGGCATGCCCCGGCCCATCTGTATGACGTCCTTGCGCGGCACGGCGCGCACCAGTTCCAGCACCTGGTCCCACTGCGAAATATCCACCGGCCGCTGCGCCGGGCGGCCCACGGCGGGCAGCTCCGGTAGCTCGCGGCCCACCGGCACGAAATAGCCGGACTTGGGCTTGGGCGTGGCCAGGCCGCTGTCTTCGAGCATGCGATAGGCCTGCTGCACCGTGCTCAGGCTGACCCCGTGTTCCGCGCTCAGGGCCCGCACCGAGGGCAAGCGGTCGCCGGGGCGGTAGAAGCCCTGCTCGATGCGGGTGCCCAGCAGTTCGGCGAGATTCACATAGAGGGTCATGGCGGCTCCGGTGTGTCTGCTTCGGCGACCCGTACAGATCGGCCGAAAACGGGGGATTCAGTGGGCAAAGCGGGAAAACTGTATGGAGATAATAGGCGGCGGTTGAATCTGTATCGATTTTCGCCGCCCGCGCATCATGAAAGCTCTCGCTACCCAAGTAAACAGGAGCAATCACCATGAATGGTTTAAGCGATGTGCGGCTGGCGCTACACAGTCAGGAGCTGGCGGCAGCACGGAACACCGGCGCGCGTGCCGGCGCACTGCGCAACGCGCCGCTCGGCCTCAGCCGCTGGGGGCTGTTGTGGCATCGCCTGAACACCCGCAAGGCCCTGCTGGAACTGAGCGCCGAACAACTGCGCGACGTCGGCCTGAGCCGCGAACAGGCGCGTGAGGAAGGGTTGAAACCGTTTTGGCGGGTGTGATTTCAATCCTGAACCCTGTGGGAGCGGGCCTTGCCCGCGATGGCGCCGCCGAGGTGCCTGAGCCCCCGAGCGTGGGATCGCCACCCCACAGGCTCAGCCGTCCATCAAAACCGCTCTTTAAGCCGGTGCCACAACATGCCCAGCGCCAGCAGCGGCGAGCGCAAGTGTTTGCCGCCGGGGAAGGTCATGTGGGGCACCTTGGCGAACAGGTCGAAACCGCCGCCCTGCTGGCCGCTGATGGCTTCGCCCAGGAGCTTGCCGGCCAGGTGTGTGGCGTTGAGGCCGTGGCCGGAATAGGCCTGGGCGTAATACACATTGGGTTGCTCGGCGAGGCGGCCGATCTGCGGCAGGCGATTGGCGCCGATGCCGATCATGCCGCCCCACTGGTAGTCGATCTTCACCCCGGCCAGGTGGGGGAACACTTCAAGCATTTTCGGCCGCATGTAGGCGCCGATGTCCTGCGGGTCGCGGCCCGAATAGTGGCAGGCACCGCCGAACAGCAGGCGCCGGTCGGCCGAGAGGCGGTAGTAGTCCAGCGCCACCCGTTGATCGCACACCGCCATGTTTTGCGGCAGCAAGGCGTGGGCCTGTTCCGCGCTCAAGGGCTCGGTGGCGATGATGTAGCTGCCGGCTGCTAGCACTTTGCCGCTTAGGTGCGGGTTGAGGTCGTTGAGGTAGGCGTTGCAGCCCAGCACCAGGGTGTTGGCGCGCACCGTGCCTTGGGCAGTGTGCACGCGCACCTGCGGGCCGTAATCGATGCGGGTGACCGCCGATTGCTCGAACAGCCGCACCCCCAGTTGTTGCGCCACCATTGCTTCGCCCAGCGCCAGGTTGAGCGGGTGCAAGTGCCCCGAACCCATGTCGATCAAGCCGCCGACGTAGCGTTCGGAGCCCACCACGCTGTGCATCTCGTTGGCCTGCAACAGCCGCGTTTCGTGGCGATAGCCCAGGCTGCGCAGTTCGGCGGCGTCTTCGGCGAAGCCTTCCAGGTCGCCGGGTTTGTTGGCCAGGTCGCAGTAGCCCCAGGTCAGGTCGCAGTCGATCTGGAAGCGCTCCACCCGCTGGCGCACGATTTCCACGGCCTCCAGGCCCATGAGTTTCATTTGGCGCACGCCGTCGTTGCCGATCACGTTGGCGAACTGGTCGAGGCCATGCCCCACGCCGCGGATCAACTGCCCGCCATTGCGCCCGCTGGCGCCCCAGCCGATCTTGCGCGCCTCCAGCAGCACCACGCTGAACCCGCGCTGCGCCAGCTCGATGGCGGTGTTGAGCCCGGAGAACCCACCGCCAACCACGCACACGTCCGCCACCTGCTCGCCCGCGAGCGCCGGGTGGTCGGGCTGGGGCAGGCTGCTGGCGGCGTAATAAGAAGCGGTGTGTTGGGCGGGAACAGGTGAGTGTGCACGGGCATTCATGTGCGTAATCCTGATTATTGTGTTTAAAAAATTTTACGGAGCATAAGCCGGACCTTTCGCGGGCGGCAACACTGGTCGGCCCGCGCTGTCTGCGCCGGGGGTTTTAAGGCAAAATCCGGGCCTTCTCGTTTTTCAGGTCGCGCTTGCATGAGCTGCAACAGTCAGAAAGTCCGCCACCTGCGCCAGCAGATTCCCTCGTTCGAGTGCGTCCCCGGTTGCCACGACTGCTGTGGGCCGGTGACCACCTCGCCGGAGGAAATGGCGCGCCTGCCGCGCAAGACCGCCGCCGAGCAGGACGCGGCCATGGACGAGCTCAACTGCGTACACCTGGGCCCCCACGGTTGCACGGTGTACGACGAACGCCCGCTGATCTGCCGCTTGTTTGGCACCACCGCCACCCTGCCATGCCCCAACGGCCGCCGCCCGGTGGAACTGATCCACCCGCGGGTTGAAAAGCAGATCCACGAGTACATGGCCAGTACGCGGCAGGTGTTGGTTTAGCGCGGTGTTGGTGGGTTGACGGTATCCATCTATCGGCTGTACCGGCGCCATCGCGGGCAGGGCCCGCTCCTACAGTTGAGCTGTGGTGTGGGGTGGGATTTTCACTTTTCCTCTGTGGTCGCGGGCGAGCTCGGCTCAATCGGCAATCGGTAGGCTCAGGCTCTCTTTGACTTCTTCCATCACGATGTAGCTCTTGGATTCGCGCACGTGGGGCAGCTTGAGGAGGATGTCGCCCAGCAGCTTGCGGTACGAGGCCATCTCGGAAATCCGCGCCTTGACCAGATAGTCGAAATCCCCCGACACCAGGTGGCACTCCAGTACATGGGGCAACTTCAGCACGGCGCGTCGGAATTCGTCGAAGGTATCGCCGGATTTGTAGTCGAGGCTGATCTCGACAAACACCAGCAGGCTGCCCTTCAGGTGCTGCGGGTTGAGCCGGGCGTTGTAGCCCATGATGATGCCTTCGCGCTCCAGGCGCCGGACCCGCTCGGTGCAGGGCGTTGTCGACAAACCGACCTTCTCTCCCAACTCGGTGAACGAGATGCGCCCGTCCGCTTGCAGGATGCGCAGGATGTTGCGGTCGATCTTGTCCAGCTCGCGCTTGGTCTGGGTGTTGGTACGCATAGGCGATGCGCCTCCGTGAAAAGGGTTTTTGCCGAGAATTCTCGCCAAATATAGGCGCTTATATAGTGAAAAGCACTGGCGGATCTTTCTTACACTGCCCGCAACTTTGCTCGAATAACAAACGTCAGCGGCTCGCCGCGATGAGGGATACGAAAATGCGCGTTCTGGTCTTGGGTAGCGGCGTCATCGGTACGGCCAGTGCCTACTATTTGGCGCGGGCCGGTTTTGAAGTGGTGGTCGTCGATCGCCAGCCCGCCGCTGCCATGGAAACCAGCTTCGCCAACGCCGGCCAGGTCTCGCCGGGCTATGCCTCGCCCTGGGCCGCGCCGGGCGTGCCGCTCAAGGCCATCAAGTGGCTGCTGCAACGCCACGCGCCGCTGGCCATCAAGGCCACCGCCGATATCGGCCAATACCTGTGGATGGCGCAGATGCTGCGCAACTGCACGGCCAACCGCTATGCGGTGAACAAAGAGCGCATGGTGCGCCTGTCCGAGTACAGCCGCGATTGCCTCGACGAATTACGCGCCGAAACCGGCATTGCTTATGAAGGCCGCAGCCTGGGCACGACCCAGTTGTTCCGCACCCAGGCCCAGCTCGACGGCGCGGCCAAGGATATTGCCGTGCTGCAAGAGTCCGGCGTGCCGTTCGAGCTGCTCGACCGTGAAGGCATCGCCCGCGTGGAGCCGGCCCTGGCCAGCGTTACCGATATCCTCGCCGGCGCCCTGCGCCTGCCCAACGATCAGACCGGCGACTGCCAGATCTTCACCACGCGCCTAGCGGAAATGGCTGTGAAGCTGGGGGTGGAATTCCGCTTTGGCCAGGACATCCAGAGCCTGGACCACGCGGGCGACCGCATCAACGGCGTGTGGATCGACGGCAAGCTGGAAACCGCCGACCGCTACGTGCTGGCCCTGGGCAGCTATTCGCCGCAACTGCTCAAGCCCCTGGGCATCAAGGCCCCGGTGTACCCACTCAAGGGTTACTCCCTGACCGTGCCGATCACCAACCCGGCGATGGCACCGACCTCGACCATCCTCGACGAAACCTACAAGGTCGCCATCACCCGTTTCGACAACCGCATCCGCGTGGGCGGCATGGCCGAGATCGCCGGTTTCGACCTGTCGCTCAACCCGCGCCGGCGCGAAACCCTGGAGATGATCGTCAACGACCTCTACCCCCAGGGCGGCGACCTGGCCCAAGCCAGTTTCTGGACCGGCCTGCGCCCCACCACCCCGGACGGCACGCCGATTGTGGGCGCCACACCGTTTCGCAACCTGTTCCTGAACACCGGACACGGTACACTCGGCTGGACCATGGCCTGTGGCTCTGGTCGCCTGTTGGCCGATCTGATGGCGAAGAAAACCCCGCAGATCAGCGCCGAAGGCCTCGATATTTCCCGTTACGGCAATCACCAGGAGGCGACACCCCATGTCAATCCAGCGCCAGCTCACCAATGAGCGCATGAGCCAGATCGTCGTTCACAACGGCACGGTGTACCTGGCCGGGCAAGTGGCCGACGACCTGGATAGCGGGATCGAGCAACAGACCCGTGAAGTGCTGGGCAACCTCGAGCGTTTGCTGGACCTGGCCGGGACCGACAAGAACCGCCTGTTGTCGGTGACCATCTACCTGAAGCACGTCGCCGATTTCGCCGGCATGAACGCGGTGTGGGACAAGTGGCTGCCTAAAGGCGTGGCACCTGCCCGGGCCACGGTGGAAGCCAACCTGTGCGAGCCGCGCATCCTGATCGAGTTGTCGGTCGTGGCCGCTTTGCCGTAACAACGATCCCTCTTGCGGTGCTGTCGCAGGCCCAGGCCTGCGGCTCGCACCGCTTTTTATTTCCCATGTCTGCCTAGAAGCCTGCCGCCATGCGCCCTGCCCGTGCCCTGATCGACCTCCAAGCCCTGCGTCACAACTACCAACTGGCCCGCGAAGTGACGGGCGCCAAGGCACTGGCCGTCATCAAGGCTGACGCCTATGGCCATGGTGCGGTGCGCTGCGCCCAAGCCTTGGTGGGCGAGGCGGACGGTTTCGCCGTGGCCTGCATCGAGGAAGCCCTGGAACTGCGGGCCGCGGGCATCCGTGCGCCGGTGCTGCTGCTGGAAGGTTTTTTCGAGGCTGACGAGTTGGCACTGATCGTCGAACACGACTTTTGGTGCGTGGTGCATTCACTGTGGCAACTGGAGGCGATTGAGCAGGCGTCGGTGGCCAAGCCGCTGAATATCTGGCTCAAGCTCGATTCCGGCATGCACCGCGTGGGCTTGCACCCCGACGACTACCAGAACGCTTACCAACGGCTGCTAGCTAGCGGCAAAGTGGCGAAAATCGTGCTGATGAGCCATTTCGCCCGCGCTGATGAACTGGACAGCGCCGCCAGTGCCCGGCAAGTCGAAGTGTTCGAGGCGGCCCGCCAGGGCCTGTCGGCGCAGATCAGCCTGCGCAACTCGCCGGCGGTGCTGGGCTGGCCGAACATCCCCAGCGACTGGGTGCGCCCGGGCATCATGCTGTACGGCGCCACGCCTTTCGAGCAGCAGCAGGCATTGGCCGCGCGCCTGCAACCGGTGATGAGCCTGGAATCGAAGGTGATTTGCGTGCGCGAACTGCCGGCCGGTGAGCCGGTGGGTTATGGCGCGCAGTTCATCGCGCCGCGGCCGATGCGCATCGGCGTGGTCGCCATGGGCTATGCCGATGGTTACCCGCGCCAGGCGCCGACCGGTACCCCGGTGCTGGTGGCCGGCCAGCGCAGCCAATTGCTGGGCCGGGTGTCGATGGACATGCTGTGCATCGACCTGACCGATGTACCCCAGGCGGGCCTCGGCTCACCGGTGGAGCTGTGGGGCAAGCACATCCTCGCCAGCGACGTCGCGGCCGCTGCCGGCACCATTCCCTACCAGATCTTCTGCAACCTGCGCCGCGTGCCAAGGCTCTATAGCGGTAGCTAGCGGTGAGTGGGCCGCGGCACTGCCGAACGGCCCGGGTGGATTGCGCCCCAAGTGTTGTAAATACTGAACGCTGTCGCCATGATACCGCTCATTATTCATACAACCTGAATCCTGGGAGGCTAATGCATTGGACGTCGGTGAACGACTGCAATCCATCCGTAAACTGAAAGGTCTTTCGCAGCGTGAGCTCGCCAAACGGGCGGGCGTCACCAATAGCACCATTTCGATGATCGAGAAAAACAGTGTCAGCCCCTCCATCAGCTCCTTGCGCAAGGTGCTGGGCGGCATTCCCATGTCCATGGTCGAGTTCTTCTCCGAAGAAATCCTGCAGGAGAAACCGACCCAGGTTGTTTATAAAGCCAACGAACTGATCGATATTTCCGATGGCGCCGTGACCATGAAGCTGGTGGGCAAGGCCCATCCGAGCCGTGCCATCGCGTTTCTCAGTGAGATTTACCCCCCGGGTGCCGATACGGGTGAAGAAATGCTCGTCCACGAAGGCGAGGAAACCGGGATTCTGCTCGAAGGACGGCTTGAACTGGTGGTGGGGCTTGAGACTTTTATCCTCGAAGCCGGCGACAGCTACTACTTTGAAAGCACCAAACCCCATCGTTTTCGCAACCCGTTCGATGCGCCGGCGCGACTAATCAGCGCAGCCACGCCCGCGAACTTCTAAGAAAAGAGGCGTCCTGCAAGGCTTGCAGAGGTGCCCGAAGCTGTACATCGCTGCGCTTAATCTCCCCTTCGACTTTAGGGTTGTTTCAGTGTGGCGGGACAACCGTTATACTTTCGCCCGCCCGCGAAACCGTGGCCGTGGGCGTGACTAGCCACCATTGAGGGTGTACGTGTGAACCTAATTATGAAAATGCTGGCTGTACCAGCAACCGTATTGGCCCTTTGGGCAGTCAGCGCTCAAGCTGCGACCAATGACGATATTGCCAAGCGCCTTGAGCCGGTTGGCCAGGTCTGCGTCCAGGGCAAAGAGTGCAAAGGGATGGAAGTCGCAGCCTCGGCTGGCGGCGGTGGTGCAAGAACAGCCGATGACATCGTTGCCAAGCACTGCAACGCGTGCCACGGCACGGGCCTGTTGGGCGCACCGAAAGTGGGTGACACCGCAGCCTGGAAAGAACGTGCCGATCACCAGGGCGGCCTCGACGGCATCCTGGCCAAGGCCATCACCGGGATCAACGCGATGCCACCTAAAGGCACCTGCTCCGATTGCTCCGATGACGAGCTCAAGGGCGCCATCAAGAAGATGTCTGGCCTCTAACAGGCAGCCATCTACCGCGAAAAAGCCGCTTACGAGCGGCTTTTTTGTGCCTGCGATTTGGCCAGGAGGCTGGTCATCGGCGCCAAGACCCGGCAAGCTCGGGCTCACCTCAATTCATGGAATGGTCGGGAGGAGTAGATGGTGCAGTCCTGTTCAATCGAGCGCGGGGTCGACGATGTACTCGCCCGTTTGCCCGCGCATATCCACCTGGGCTTACCCCTCGGGTTGGGCAAGCCCAACGGGTTCGTCAACGCCCTGTACCGGCGCATCGCCCAGTTGCCTGAGCGCCGCTTGACGATCTACACCGCCCTGAGCCTCGGCCGCCCGGCCCTGGGCGATGGCTTGCAACGGCGCTTTCTGGAGCCGTTTGTGGAGCGGGTGTTCGGCGACTATCCGGAACTGGACTACCTTGCCGACCTGCGCCGCGACAGCCTGCCCGCCAATATCCGCGTGCAGCAATTTTTCATGCAGCCCGGCAGCCTGCTCCACAGCGCCCCGGCCCAGCGCGACTACGTCAGCAGCAACTACAGCCACGCCGCGCGGGACATCAACGCGGCCGGGCTCAACCTGGTGGCCCAAATGGTGGCCCGCGACCCGGGGCAGCCGGAGCGCTTGAGTTTGAGCTGCAACCCGGACATCACCCTCGACTTGCTGCCGATGATCGCCAAGCGCCGTGCCGCGGGGGAAACCATCCTCATGCTCGGCCAGGTTCACGCTGACCTGCCGTTCATGCCAGGGGACTCGGAAATCGACGCCCAGGCGTTCGATTTCCTGATCGACAGCGATGACCGCACCACGCTGTTTTCCACGCCGAACATGCCAGTGGTTTTGCAGGATCACTTCATTGGCCTGCATGCCAGCACCCTGGTGCGCGACGGCGGCACCTTGCAGATCGGCATCGGCTCCATGGGCGATGCGCTGACCGCCGCGTTGTTGGCGCGCCAGGCCGACAGCGCGGGTTATCGCGCCTTGTTGGCAGAGATGGACCTGGCGCCGTGGCAGGCGCTGATCGACCGCGAAGGCGGCGTCGAACCCTTCGCCAAGGGCCTTTACGGTTGCAGCGAAATGTTCGTCAACGGCTTGCTGGTGCTGGTGGACGCCGGCATCGTGCGGCGCAAGGTCTACCCGGACGAGGCCCGCCAAGCCCAGGCCAACGCCGGCACCCTGGACGAAGCGGCGCAGGCCGATGGCGTCTCGGTGCACGGCGGGTTCTTCCTCGGCCCGCGCACTTTCTACGAGCGCGTGCGCGAGTTGCCCCAGGCCAAGCGCGGCGAATTCAACATGACCGCCATCAGCTACATCAACGAGTTGTATGGCCAGGAGCCACTTAAGCGCTTGCAGCGCCTGGATGCGCGGTTTATCAACAGCGCGTTCACCGTGACCCTGCTGGGCGCCGGGGTGGCCGATCAGTTGGAGGACGGCCGGGTGCTCAGCGGCGTAGGCGGGCAATACAACTTCGTGGCCCAGGGCCATGCGCTGGAAGGCGCGCGCTCAATCTTGATCCTGCGCAGTTGGCGCGAGGCGGGCGGCGAGGTCAGTTCCAACATCCTCTGGGAGTACGGCCATTGCACCATTCCACGGCACTTGCGCGACGTGGTGGTGACCGAGTACGGCATCGCCGACCTGCGCGGCAAAACCGACGCCCAGGTGATCGAAGCGCTGCTCAACATCACCGATTCGCGGTTCCAGCAGGATTTGATCGAGCAGGCGCAACAGGCTGGCAAGCTGCAGAAGGGTTTTCGCCTCAACCCCAGGTTCACCGACAACAGCCCGCAACGCCTGGAAGCGATCGGCGCACGCCACGCACGGCTGTTTCCCGAGTACCCCTTGGGGACGGATTTCACTGGCGAGGAGCAGGATTTGCTGCGGGCGCTGAACTGGCTCAAGAGCAAGTTCAAGCTCAGCGAGATGCTGGAGTTGGGCAAGGCTGCCCTGGATGCACCGGAGCCGGAGCGTTTCCCGCGCCACTTGGAACGCATGGAACTGCTCAAGCCCCAGGGCTTCAAGGAAGAGCTGTACCAGCGCTTGCTGCTGGCGGGGTTGCAGGCGACGGCGCGGGGCACCGCGCAGCCCTGACCTCAAGCCTGTGGGAGCAGGCTTGCCCGCGAAGCGGTTTGTCAGCCGGCACATCGGGTGGCTGATACACCGCAATCGCGGGCGAGCCCCACAGGCGTCTTGTACACCGCAGCGACGTTGTTGCTACCGCTGCTTAGAGAAAGGTCACCACACCACCGGCCAGGGATTTGACCCGGGCCAGGGATTCCACGCGGTAGCCTTGGGCGTCCAGTTCGGCGCGGCCGCCCTGGAACGATTTTTCGATCACGATGCCCAGGCCGGCCACGGTGGCGCCGGCCTGTTTGATGATGGAAATCAGCGCCTGGGACGCCTTGCCGTTGGCCAGGAAGTCATCGATGACCAGCACGCGGTCGCTGCTGGTCAGGTGGCGCGGGGAGATCGCCACGGTGCTTTCCACTTGCTTGGTGAACGAGTACACGGTCGCCGACAGCAGGTTTTCGGTTAGGGTCAGGGACTGGTGCTTGCGGGCGAAAATCACCGGCACGCCCAGGTTCAGGCCGGTCATGATCGCCGGTGCGATGCCCGAGGCTTCGATGGTGACGATCTTGGTGATGCCTGAATCCTTGAACAACGCGGCGAATTCGTCGCCGATCAACTTCATCAGCGCCGGGTCGATCTGGTGGTTCAAAAAGGCATCCACCTTCAGGACCTGATCGGAAAGCACGATGCCTTCTTCGCGGATTTTCTTGTGCAGTGCTTCCATGAAGCTTTCCTCTAATGACGCCGTGTGCGTCCAGGGCTGGTGAAAAAGTGGGCGATTCTAGCGCTTTAACATCGCGCGTATATCCGCCAATGCGGTATTGCCGCGAACGGCTTTGACTTCGGTGGGGGTGTCGTCGTTGCCTTCCCAGGCCAGGTCGTCCGGCGGCAGTTCATCGAGGAAGCGGCTGGGCGCGCAATCGATGATCTCGCCGTACTGCTTACGCTTGGCGGCGAAGGTGAATGCCAGGGTCTGGCGCGCGCGGGTAATGCCCACGTAGGCCAGGCGGCGTTCCTCTTCGATGGTGTCGGCTTCGATGCTGGAGCGGTGGGGGAGGATTTCCTCCTCCATGCCCATGATGAAGACGTAGGGAAACTCCAGGCCTTTGGAGGCATGCAAGGTCATCATCTGCACGCCTTCGGCGTTTTCTTCTTCTTCCTGCTGACGTTCGAGCATATCGCGCAACACCAGTTTGCCGATGGCTTCTTCGATGGTCATTTCGCCATCTTCGTGTTTTTCCAGGGTGTTCTTCAGGGCTTCGATCAGGAACCAGACGTTGCTCATGCGGTAGTCCGCGGCTTTGTCGCTGGAGCTGTTGGTGCGTAGCCAGTTCTCGTAGTCGATGTCCATGACCATGCTGCGCAGGGCCGAGATGGGGTCTTCGCCAGCGCACTGCTCGCGCACCTTGTCCATAAAACGCTTGAAGCGTCCCAGGCGATCGGTGAAGCGCGAGTCCAGGTGCTCGCCCAGGCCGATTTCGTCGGTGGCGGCGTACATCGAGATTTTGCGTTCGGTGGCGTAGTTGCCGAGTTTTTCCAGGGTGGTCGAGCCGATTTCCCGGCGCGGCACGTTAATCACCCGCAAAAAGGCGTTGTCGTCGTCCGGATTGACCAATAGGCGGAAGTACGCCATCAGGTCTTTCACTTCCTGGCGTCCGAAAAAGCTGTTGCCCCCCGACAGACGGTACGGGATCTGGTGGTGCTGCAACTTCAGCTCGATCAGCTTGGCCTGGTAGTTGCCGCGGTACAGGATGGCGAAATCGCTGTAGGGGCGGTCGGTGCGCAGGTGCAGGGTCAGCAGCTCGACGGCCACGCGCTCGGCTTCGGCGTCTTCGTTGCGGCAGCGGATCACGCGGATTTCGTCGCCGTGGCCCATGTCGCTCCACAGTTGTTTTTCAAACTCGTGGGGGTTGTTCGAGATCAGCACGTTGGCGCAGCGCAGGATGCGGCTAGTGGAGCGGTAGTTCTGCTCCAGCATCACCACTTTCAGGGACGGGTAGTCGTCCTTGAGCAACATCAGGTTTTCCGGGCGGGCGCCGCGCCAGGCGTAGATCGACTGGTCGTCGTCGCCGACCACGGTGAACTGGTTGCGCTTGCCGATCAGCAGTTTCACCAGCAGGTATTGGCTGGCGTTGGTGTCCTGGTACTCGTCCACCAGCAGGTAGCGCACCTTGTTCTGCCACTTTTCGAGGATGTCGGCGTGTTCCTGGAACAGCTTGACCGGCAGCAGGATCAAGTCGTCGAAGTCCACCGCGTTGAACGCCTTGAGCGTGCGCTGGTAGTGGGTGTAGACGATGGCGGCGGTCTGTTCCTTGGGGTTGCGCGCGTTTTCCAGGGCCTCGGGGGGCAGGATCAAGTCGTTTTTCCAGGAGCCGATCATGTTCTTGATCTCGTCGACGCCGTCGTCGCCCGAGTATTCCTTTTGCATGATGTCGGTCATCAGGGACTTGACGTCGGTTTCGTCGAAAATCGAGAAACCGGGTTTGTAGCCCAGCCGCGCGTGTTCCTTGCGGATGATGTTCAGGCCCAGGTTGTGGAAGGTGCACACGGTCAGGCCACGGCCCTCGCCGCCCTTGAGCAGGGTGCCGACCCGCTCTTTCATCTCCCGCGCGGCCTTGTTGGTGAAGGTCATGGCGACGATGTACTGGGCACGGATGCCGCAGTTCTGGATCAGGTGGGCGATTTTGCGCGTGATAACGCTGGTTTTGCCGGAGCCTGCGCCGGCGAGCACCAAAAGAGGGCCGCCGACGTAGTTCACGGCTTCTTGCTGCCGGGGATTGAGTCGGGACATGACGAAAAGGGGGGTCGCTTGCGAAATGGGCGGGCATTTTAACAGGCTGGAAAGATTCTGCGGCCTCTGTGCGACTTGTGACGTAGCACTCGATCTAAATTTGCCGCTTTTGCTACTTTGCCGCAGGATGCGCGCTGAATGTACGGCGACAACGTGCGAGTTAGAGCGGTACAAGATAGCGGTTGATAATCAATACCATTGGTCATTGTTTATCGGCGCGTCATAATGCCCCCCGCCACCATTTTTATGCAGAGTCTAGGGAGCCAGCTTGTCCACGCCTGTCGAACCCGTGCGTTTGCTGCTATTGGCCCCGGAGCCAACGTGGGCGGCGTTGTTGCGCGAGTGTCTGGTGCCTCTGGGGGACGCGGCGGTGCTTATCAGCGCGCCGGACTGGGAATCGGTCAGCCGCCTGTTCGAGGATGATCGCACCGCGGTCTTACTGACCGTTCCTGCTTTGCAACCGGCGCCGGGCAGTTGCCATCTGCCCACCGTGCTGCTGCTGGAGCAAGAGCCCCTGACCATCCCCGATGGCGTCAGCGACTGGCTGACCCGCGTAGCGCTGGACGCCGAGACCCTGCGCCGCTGCCTGCGCCACGTGCGCGAGCGCGGCCTGCTGGAAAACACCCTGCAACGCCTGGCCGAACAAGACCCGTTGACCGGCATTGCCAACCGCCAGGGCTTCCACACCCTGCTGGCCGCGCGCCTGGCGGAAAACGAAGGCCGCGGCCTGGCCCTCGGGCACCTGGACCTGGACAACTTCCGCCACGCCAACGATGCCCTCGGCCACCAGGCCGGCGACCGCTTGATTCTGCAAGTGGTGGCGCGGCTCAAGAGCCAGCTGGAGGCGGGCGATCAAGTGGCGCGCCTGGGCAGCGACGAATTCGCCCTGCTGATCGACACCCGTCGCGCGCCGCAACGGGCCGAATGGATGGCCGAGCGCATTGTCGAGGCGATGTCCGAGCCCTATTGGGTCGATGGCGAAAGCCTGCTGATCGGGTGCAGCCTGGGCATGGCCCATGCCCGCGCCCAGGCTGGCGCCGACCCGCTGATGTGGCACGCCCATATCGCCATGCAGCAGGCCAAGAGCACCCAGGGTTGCACCTTTCATATCTTCAACGAGCGCATCAACCGCAACGCCCGCAGCCTCGCCGATCTGGAAAGCGAACTGCGCCGCGCCTTGCGCCGCGATGAGCTGGAGCTGCATTACCAGCCACGGATGAACCTGGCAGACGGGCAGATCGTCGGCCTCGAAGCCCTGGTGCGCTGGCGCCACAGTGAACGCGGGCTGCTGCCGCCCAGCGAGTTCGTGCCGCTGGCCGAGCAAAGCGGCTTGATCGTGCCCCTGGGTTACTGGGTGATCTCCCGCGCCCTGCGGGACATGCAGGACCTGCGCGAACGCGGCCTGGCGCCGCTGCACATGGCGATCAACCTGTCGTTCCGCCAGTTCCAGGACAGCCAGTTGCTGCCGACCCTCAGCCGCTTGATCGCCGAGCGGGGCGTGGACGCGCAATGGTTGGAGTTCGAGCTGACCGAGACGGCCGTGATGCGCCGCAGCGACCTGGTCAAGCAAACCATGGACGCCCTCGGGCGCCTGGGCGTGCGCTTTTCGCTGGATGATTTCGGTACCGGGTTTTCCTCGTTCGTACATCTCAACAGCCTGCCCATCGCCCTGCTCAAGATCGACAAGAGCTTTGTCGGCGGCATGGAAGAGCGCGAAGAAAACCGCAAACTGGTGCACGCGATGATTAACTTGGCTCACAACCTCCACCTGGAAGTGGTCGCCGAAGGCGTGGAAACCCCCCAGCAACTGGCACTGCTGCGCGGTTACGGCTGCGACCAGGTGCAGGGCTACCTGATAAGCAAACCCGTACCGCTGGCGCAATTGGTGGACTACCTCACCCTCGGCCATGACCGGCAAACGGTGTTGAGGGGCTAACCCCCCGACAATTCACCTCTGCGGGGGCAACGGCCTTACTCCTACCAATTCGTCACCGCCACTCAGGGCCGCCCTCGCGAGCAGGCCCGCGATGAGGCCGGTACAGTCGTTAGATATTTATCGGCAGGAATACCGCTATCGCGGGCGAGCGGAGCGCCGCCCGGCCCGCTCCACTAGGTCGCTGGCAACCCCGCCCCTTCCTGCGACTCGCGGCGGATCATGCGTTTCATTTTCCATTCAAACGCCAGGGTCAGGCTCACCGCCGCGCACGCCAGCCCCAATGCCAGGCCCCACCAGACGCCGGTCGGGCCCCAGTCGAGGGTGAACGCCATCCACCACGCGGCCGGTGCGCCAATCAACCAATAGCAACCCAGGCCTACCAGGAAGGTGGTTTTGGCGTCCTTGAGCCCGCGAATGGCGCCCATGGCGATGGTTTGCGTGCCGTCGAACAGCTCGAACCACGCCGCCACCGCCAGCAGGCTCACGGCCAGTTGAATGACCTCGGCGAACGCCGGGTCGTTGTGGTCCAGGAACAACCCGACCAGTTGGTTAGGCAGCAGCCAGAACACCATGGCAAAGCCGAGCATCGCCGCGCCGCCGAACAAGATCCCCACGCGCCCGGCCAGCCGTGCGTCCAGCAATTGCCCGGCGCCGTAATGCTGGCCGATGCGCATGGTGATCGCGTACGACAGCCCCGCCGGCACCATGAACGCCACGGAGACGATCTGGATGGCGATCTGGTGAGCGCCCAGTTGCGTACTGCCCATGCTGCCCATGCACAGCGCGGCGAAGGCGAACAAACCGACTTCCACCGCGTAGGTGCCGCCAATCGGCAGGCCCAGGCGCCAGAGTTCGCGCAGGTACTGGCGGTTGGGTCGCGACAGGCCCCGGCGCAGCGGGTAGGCGTCATACGCTGGGTGGCGGCGAATGTGCCAGGCCAGCGCCAGGGCCATGCAGTTGGCGACGATCGCAGTCACCAGGCCGATGCCCATCAGGCCCAGTTTCGGCAGGCCGAACATGCCGGTGATGAGGGCGTAATTGAGCAGGAAGTTGGCCACGGTGCCGATCAAGCTGATGACCATTACCGGGGTGGCGCGGCCGATGGCGCTGGTAAAGCCGCGCAGGGCCATGAAGCTCAGGTAGCCGGGCAGGGCGAAGGGCAGGATCAGCAGAAATTGGCCGGCGGCCAGCACGTTGGTTTCGGTCTGGCCGAACAGCAGCAACAGCGGTTTGAGGTTCCATAGTGCCAGGCCGGCGACCAGCGCCATCAGCCACGCCAGCCACAGGCCGGCCTGGGTCAGGCGTGCGGCGCCTTCGATGTCCCCCGCGCCTTTGCGGATCGCCACCAGGGTGCCGACGGCAGCGATCACACCGATGCAGAAAATCGACACGAAGGAATAGGTGGCCGCCCCCAAACCACCGCCGGCCAATGCTTCGGGGCTGATCTTGGCCATCATCAGGGTGTCGGTGAGCACCATCAGCATGTGCGCCAACTGCGAGGCAATCAGCGGCCCGGCCAGCCGTAGGATGGCCCAGAGTTCGGTGCGTGCTGGATGCTGCATGGTCATCTGGCCCTTTTGCTCGCAATGACAGAAAACCAAGGATTCTCGGCGCTTACGGGCATTTGCACAAAGGGATAAAAACGATTGGTGGCATGATTAAAACTCATGCTGAGAGTTTGTTTGCTACTGTTGGCCGTTCATTACTTGGAGCCCGCCCGATGCCCCGCCGCCTACCGCCCCTTTATGCCTTGCGCGCCTTTGAAGCGGCCGCGCGGCACAGTTCGTTCACCCGCGCCGCGCAGGAATTGTCCATTACCCAAAGTGCGGTCAGCCGCCATGTGCGCACCCTCGAAGAGCACTTCGCCTGCCGATTGTTTTTGCGCAACGGGCGCAACCTGCAACTGACCGAAGCGGCGCGCCTGCTCCTGCCCGGCGTGCGCGAAGGTTTCAGCGCCCTGGAGCGGGCGTGCAACGTGCTGCGCGCCGAGGACGACATCCTGCGCATGAAGGCGCCGTCCACACTGACCATGCGCTGGTTGCTGGCGCGTTTGAGTCGTTTTCGCCACTTGCAGGCCGGCAATGAAGTGCAGTTGACCAGCGCCTGGATGGACATCGACGCGGTGGACTTCAACCACGAACCGTTCGATTGCGCGGTGCTGCTGGGCAGCGGTAGCTTCCCCCCGGATTGGGAGGTGAGTTTTCTGTTCCCCGAAGAGCTGATCCCGGTGGGCGCGCCGAACCTGCTCAACGACCAGCCCTGGGATGTGCAGCGCCTGGCCAACACCGAGTTGCTTCACCCCACGCCCGACCGCCGCGACTGGCGCAACTGGCTGGAACGCATGGGGTTGGCGGGGCAGGTGTCGCTCAAGGGCGGGCAGGTGTTCGATACCCTGGAGCTGGGCATGATTGCCGCCGCCCGCGGTTATGGCGTGTCCATGGGCGACCTGCTGATGGTGGCCGAGGACGTGGCTCAGGGGCGCTTGAGCCTGCCGTGGCCCACTGCAGTCGCCAGCGGCGATGGCTATTACCTAGTGTGGCCCAAGACCCGCCCCGGCGGTGAGCGTTTGCGGCGCTTGAGCGACTTTCTACAGGGTGAAGCCCAGGCCATGGTGCTACCGGATGTCGAGCATTTGAGCTGACGCCTTCAGGCGTTGCTGGGGCGGTATTGCAGGGCCTCGGCCAGGTGTTCGCGGGTAATGCCAGGGGCTTGCTCCAGGTCGGCCAAGGTGCGGGCAACCTTGAGCAAACGGTGGGCGGCGCGCAGGGACAGGGTCAGGCGTTCGCACGCGGTTTCCAGCCAGGCTTCATCGGCCGGGGCCAAGCGGCAATGCTGGCGCAGCCCCGGCAGGTCGAGGAAGGCATTGGCGCAACCCTGGCGCTGTTGCTGGCGCTCGCGGGCTTGGGCGACAAGGCGTGCCGCGCTGGCGGTGTCGCCGCCGGGTTGGGCGGTGGGGTTGAGGGCGGTGGCTTCGCGGGCGACGGTCAGGTGCAGGTCGATACGGTCGAGCAGCGGCCCCGAGAGCTTGTTGCGGTAACGCTGGACCTGCTCCGGCGTGCAGCGGCACCGCCCGCTGGGTTCCCCCAGGTAGCCGCAAGGGCAAGGGTTCATCGCCGCCACCAGTTGGAACCGCGCCGGGAAACGCACCCGGTCGCGGGCCCGGGCGATCACGATATGGCCTGATTCCAGGGGCTCGCGTAGAACCTCCAGGACCTTGCGGTCAAACTCCGGCAACTCGTCGAGAAACAACACGCCGTGGTGGGCTAGGGTGATTTCCCCGGGCTGGGGTTTGGAACTGCCGCCCACCAGCGCCGGGCCGGAGGCCGAGTGGTGGGGCTGGCGGAATGGCCGCTGCGGCCAGTGGCGCAGCGGCATCAGGCTGGCCACCGATTGAATGGCTGCGACTTCCAGGGCTTCGGCCTCGCTCAATGGCGGCAGCAGGCCGGGTAAACGGCTGGCCAATAGGGTTTTACCGGTGCCTGGCGGGCCACTTAAAAGTAGGTTGTGGGCCCCGGCCGCGGCGATCAGCAGGGCCCGCTTGGCGGCCACTTGGCCCTGCACTTCGCTCAAGTCGGGGTAGGGTTTGTTGGCCAACAGCAGGCCGTTGGACGTGAACGGCTCCAGGGGCGTGTGGCCGTTGAAGTGGGCGACCACTTCGAGCAGGTGTTCTACCGCGATCACCTTCAAGCCCGAGGCCAGGCAGGCCTCTTCGGCATTGGCCCGGGGCACCACCAGCACGCGCCCGGCCTGGCGCGCCGCCAACGCTGCCGGGAGTACACCGCGCACGGGGCGCACGGCACCGGACAAGGCCAGTTCACCGAGGAACTCGACTTCTTCGATGGCCAGCATGGGCACCTGCACGCTGGCGGCCAGCAGGCCCAGGGCGATGGCCAGGTCGAAGCGCCCGCCGTCCTTGGGCAGGTCCGCAGGGGCGAGGTTCAAGGTGATGCGCCGTGCCGGAAACTGAAAACCCGAGTTGATGATGGCGCTGCGCACCCGGTCCTTGCTTTCCTTCACGGCGGCTTCCGGCAGGCCCACCAGGGTGAGCGCGGGCAGGCCGTTGGCGAGGTGTACTTCGACGGTGACGGCGGGGGCTTCAACGCCCACCTGGGCGCGGCTGTGGACGATGGCCAGCGACATGGAACCTTCCTTGATGGGCACAGAGAACCGCATCCTGCGGGTCCGGGAAGGGTAGTCGAGGTGTGAAGGCGAGGCGGGGGTGACAGGGTTGCAAGACGTATCGGGCGGCCACGCCCATCGGTGGCGACGGGCGTGGTGGCGAGGTTACTGCGGGGGCGGGTTGAGCTTGGCTTCCAACTCCGCGACTTTCGCCTCAAGGCTTTCCAGGCGTGCGCGGGTGCGGGCCAGGACGACCATTTGGCTGTCGAATTCTTCCCGGCTGACCAGGTCCAGTTTGCTGAAGCCGCTTTGCAGCAGGGCCTTGAACTGGCTTTCGATTTCATTGCGCGGCAGCGCGGTGTCGCCGCTGAACAAACGGGAAGCGTGGCCGCTCAGGGCGTCGAGGAGGTCTTTGGGCGCGAGCATGGGAAAAGTCCTGGGAACAGATGGCCGGCAGTGTATCACGGGGTGTCTGCCCGCCAGGGCAGGGGCGGCCGCACGGTTATCGCGCATCGGTTGCGCCACGGCTGCACCGTTTTTGTGCGTAACCCGGCGGGCGATGGCGGCAAAAGGCCAATGGCCGTTGGCAAGCGATTGATATGGTGGGTTTTTCTAGAGATGGCAAGGTTTCTGCTTAGTGCCTGATGACCCATGCACTGATGCAGTCGCTGTGACGAACGCAGTGCGCCGGGATGGCTGAGTCGGGCCGACGATGCGTTACAAAGCCAGGCACTGCGCTTAGACTTGAGCCGGGTTTGTTTTCCTGGGGCAAGTCCACCAATTCGGGAGAGAGTTTTCATGAAGCTAGTCACTGCCATCATCAAGCCGTTCAAGTTGGACGACGTACGCGAGTCGCTGTCCGAGATCGGCGTGCAGGGCATTACCGTTACTGAGGTCAAAGGCTTCGGTCGGCAGAAAGGCCACACCGAGCTGTATCGCGGCGCGGAATACGTGGTCGATTTCCTGCCTAAGGTGAAGATTGATGTCGCCATTGACGACAAGGATCTTGATCGGGTTATCGAGGCGATAACCAAGGCAGCCAACACCGGCAAGATCGGTGACGGCAAGATCTTCGTGGTCAATCTGGAACAGGCTATTCGCATCCGTACCGGCGAAACCGATACCGACGCAATCTAAGCCGCCAAACCCAACGCCCCAGGAGAAACACTATGACTCTGCGCACATTCGCAGGGCTTGGAGCCCTGTTGTCCCTCGTAATGCCCAGCCTGGCTATGGCGGCAGACGAAGTGGCGGCTCCAGTCCTCAACTCCGGCGATACCGCCTGGATGCTGACCTCCACAGCCCTGGTGCTGTTCATGACCATTCCCGGCCTGGCGCTGTTCTACGGCGGTATGGTCCGCTCGAAAAACATCCTGTCCGTACTGATGCAGTGCTTCGCCATTACCGGCCTGATTAGCATCCTGTGGGTTGTCTACGGCTACAGCATTGCCTTCGACACCACCGGCATGGAAGCGGGCGTCGTCAACTTCAACTCCTTCTTCGGCGGCCTGGGCAAGGCGTTCCTGGCGGGCGTTACGCCAGCCAGTATCACTGGGCCGGCGGCCTTGTTCCCGGAAGCGGTGTTCATCACCTTCCAAATGACGTTCGCCATCATCACCCCGGCGCTGATTGTCGGTGCCTTCGCCGAGCGCATGAAGTTCTCTGCGATGCTGATCTTCATGGCCATCTGGTTCACCCTGGTCTACGCGCCGATTGCGCACATGGTCTGGTCCGGCAACGGCGGCTTGATGTGGGACTGGGGCGTGCTGGACTTCGCTGGCGGCACCGTGGTGCATATCAACGCCGGTGTGGCAGGGTTGGTGGCGTGCATCGTACTGGGCAAGCGCAAAGGCTTCCCGACCACACCCATGGCCCCGCACAACCTGGGCTACACCCTGATGGGCGCGGCGATGCTCTGGGTCGGTTGGTTCGGCTTCAATGCCGGCTCCGCCGCCGCCGCCAACGGCACGGCTGGCATGGCGATGCTGGTGACGCAAATCGCTACCGCCGCCGCTGCGCTGGGCTGGATGTTCGCCGAGTGGATCACCCACGGTAAGCCAAGCGCCCTGGGCATTGCCTCCGGTGTGGTGGCGGGCCTGGTGGCCATCACTCCGGCCGCGGGCACCGTAGGCCCGATGGGCGCCCTGGTGATCGGCCTGGTGGCCGGTGTGATCTGCTTCTTCTGCGCCACCAGTCTCAAGCGCAAGCTGGGCTACGACGACTCTCTGGACGCCTTTGGCGTGCACGGCATCGGCGGTATCGTCGGTGCGATCCTCACGGGCGTATTCGCTGCTCCGGCCCTGGGCGGCTTTGGTACGGTGACGGATATCGCGGCGCAAGTCTGGATCCAGTGCAAGGGCGTGGGCTTTACCGTGGTCTACACCGGTATTGTCACCTACGTGATCCTCAAGGTGCTGGATGCGGTGATGGGCCTGCGGGTGAGCGAAGAGGAAGAGGCTGTCGGCCTCGATCTGGCGCAACACAACGAGCGTGGCTACAACTTATAGGCAGCCTGTGTAAGGCGTAAAAAATGCCCGGCTTGCCCGGGCATTTTTTTGTCTGGGGTTTGTCGATTGCCAGGTGGGCCGAATATCTTTCAGACCGCATGCTTTCAGACGGCCGAAGGCTTACAGCTTTGCAGGAAGATTAGGCGCTTTGTTTTTTTCGTGGGCGCGCTAGAATGCGCGCCGAACCTGTGTGTAACGGTGGCGAGCGGTAACGTCTAGGCGGTCGGTCGTGGTGCCAGAGCAGGTTGACCGACAGGCGCTGGGCGGCTGGTACGGTGTTTCTCTTGAGCGGCATCGCCACGGTGGTGCGTGCAAAGCCTTCGTCGTGAAGCACGGTGACGAGGCGCAACCCCTGGCTACCAGTGGGTCTTGATTTTTTTCCGGCCGCCTTCGACAGATGGCCAGGCTGGGCTATAACTAATCTGCTTTTCGCAAGTCATGAGGTAGAACATGAGCGACGATGATCTGGAAAACGACGACCTCGAAGTAGGTGACGAAGACGAGGCCGAAGAAGGCCTGGAAGCGGCGGCTGAAGACGTTGCCGAGGACGATGGCGGTGATGCTCCGGTCCCGACCGCAAAAGGCAAGTCCAAGGCGGCCGTTTCCGTCGATGAGCTGCCCAGCGTCGAAGCCAAGAACAAAGAGCGTGATGCTCTGGCACGCGCCATGGAGGAGTTCCTTGCCAAAGGCGGCAAGGTGCAGGAAGTAGAGGCCAATGTGGTGGCAGACCCACCCAAGAAGCCTGATAACAAGTACGGCAGCCGACCTATCTAAGCGTTTGCTGCGTACTTGCTGAAAAAGCCCGCCGTCGCTGCGGGCTTTTTCATGGGCGCTCGTCGGGGCGGGCGGTTTTAGCGCACGGCGTTCCAGCGAGCCAGCAGGGCCGGCAATTCGGTCAGGCTGCGCACTTGGGCATCGGGCAGTTGCTCGGCCTCCCAGGCTTTGCCCGCCGGGTTGTACCAAATGGCCCGCAACCCAGCCTGCTGCGCCCCGGCGATGTCGTCACCCGGGTGATCGCCGATGTGCACGGCGTGTTCGGCGCGGGTTTCGCCACGCTCCAGGGCTTCGTGAAACAAGCGCACGTCGGGCTTGGCGATGCCGATGTCCTCGGCGCACAGGGCGAACTTGAAGTAGTCCGCCAGGCCCAGGCGTCGCACGTCGGCGTTGCCGTTAGTGACCACACCCAGGGCGAAGTGGTTGGACAGCCGCTCCAGGGTCGGTTGCACCTCGGGGAACACCTGCAACTGATGGCGCGCGTGGAGGAACACCTCGAACGCCGCCTCGGCCAGTTGCGCCGCCTGAGCTTCGGCGTAGCCCACCTCATGCAACGCGTGGAACAGCACCTTGCGGCGCAGTGCGCTGATGCGGTGCTTGAGCCCGGGCTCGGCGTTCAGCACGCGCTCGCGAATTGCCCACAGATGCTCCACCGGCACGCCGCCCAAGTGCGGCGCATGCTCGCTCAGCCACTGACGCAGTACCGCCTCGGCGTTGACGATCACGGGTGCGGTTTCCCAGAGGGTGTCGTCCAGGTCGAACGTGATGAGTTGAATGGTCATGGCTCTTCACTCTTGTTGCGTTTGGCCCGGGGGTGGGCGCTGTCGTAGACCGCCGCCAGGTGCTGGAAGTCCAGGTGGGTGTAGATCTGCGTGGTCTTGATGTCCGAGTGGCCAAGCAGCTCCTGCACCGCACGCAGGTCTTGGGACGACTCCAGCAAGTGGCTGGCGAAGGAGTGGCGCAGCATGTGCGGGTGCAGGTTCTGCCCCAGCTCCCGCTCGCCCGCGGCTTTGACCCGCAACTGAATGGCCCGTGGCCCCAGGCGCCGGCCCTTCTGGCTGACGAACACGGCATCGTCCACCGGGTTGCTCAGGGCCCGCAGCGCCAGCCACAGTTGCAAGGCTTCCCGGGCCTTGCGCCCTACCGGCAGTACGCGGGTTTTACTGCCTTTGCCAAGCACTTGCACCAGGCCATCGGCGAGGTCGAGCTGGGCCAGGTTGAGCCCGGTCAGTTCACTCAGGCGCAGGCCCGAGCTGTAGAACAGCTCCAGGATGGCCTGGTCGCGATGGGCCAGGAAGTCATCCTCCACCGCCCCTTCGAGCAGTTGCAGGGTGCGGTCGGTGTCGAGGGTCTTGGGCAGGCGTCGTTCGCCCTTGGGCGGCGTCAGGCCCGTGGCGGGGTCGTGGTCACACAGGCCTTCGCGGTTGAGGTAGCGATAGAGCCCGCGCACCGCTGACAGCAGGCGCGCCAGGCTGCGCGAAGACTGGCCCTGGGCATGCAGGCGGGCGATCACGCCCCGCAGGCGCTGGATGTCCAGTGCCGCCCAACTGCCGATGCCTTGCTTTTGGCAGTGGGCCAGGACTTTATCGAGATCGCGCCGGTAGGCCTCAAGCGTGTGGGGTGACACCTGGCGCTCACTGCGCAGGTGCGCGCAGTAGGCGTCCAGTTGTCGTTCCATGTTTAGCGTACCGAGCGCAAGGCGTTGTTCAGACGGGGCACGACGCGGCCCAGGACTTCGGCGATGTAGCTGAGGAACAACGTGCCCACTGAGCTTTTATAGTGCTGCGGATCGCGGCTGGCGATGGCCAGCACGCCGTGCAGGCCCAAGTGGCTGAGGGCGACCACGGCGGTGGAGCCGATCTGCTTGCGCTGCTCTTCGCCGAACAGGAAGTCCAGCTCATGCTCGCGCAGGCTGCCGCTGACGGTCTTGCCTTCGGCCAACAGGCCGCCGATGGCTGCCTGGGCGTCGGCGGTTGGCACCCAGCGGCCCACCGGTAAAGGGTTGTCGCTGAACAGGATCAGGCTGACGAAGGGCACCTGGAAATCCTGGCGCAGGCTGTCTTCGACGCTGATGACCACCTCTTCCAGGCTGGCAGCGTCCATCAGCGCGAGGATCAGGCGCCGGGTTTTCTCGAACAGCCGATCATTGTCCCGGGCCACGTCCATCAACTGCGAGAGGCGATGGCGCATCTCGATGTTGCGTTCGCGCAGGATCTTCATCTGCCGTTCCACCAGAGACACGGTGTCGCCGCGTTGGTGGGGCAGGCGCAAGGTGGCCAGCAGGTCTTCGTGTTCGACGAAGAAATCCGGGTGGGCTTCCAGATACGCGGCAATCGCTGCCGTTTCGAGGCTGTCGCCCGGCGTTGGGCCGGGCTGCGGGGCTGGAACCTGAGGTCGGTCGGTCATGGGTTTGGCTCGTTCAAAGACGCACTTGTCCTTCGTATACCCGTACCGCGGGGCCAGTCATCAGCACCGGCTCGCCGGGGCCTGCCCAGGCAATGGACAGGCGCCCGCCGGGCAAGTCGATCAACAGCGGCGAATCCATCCACCCCTGGCTGATGGCAGCTACCGCAGCCGCGCAGGCGCCGGTGCCGCAGGCTTGGGTTTCCCCGGCGCCGCGTTCCCATACGCGCAGTTGCGCGCGTTGGCGGTCGATAACCTGGAGGAAGCCGACATTGACCCGCGCCGGGAAGCGCGGGTGATGTTCGATCTTCGGCCCCAGTTCATGCACCGGCGCGTTGTTGATGTCATTGACCCGCAGTACCGCATGGGGGTTGCCCATGGACACGGCGGCGATGTCCAGCGTTTGGTCGTCTACTTCCAGCGGGTAGCTCAGGGCTTGCTCCGGGGCCTGGAACGGGATGTCGGCCGGCACCAGGCGCGGCGGGCCCATATCAACGCTGATCTGGCCGTCGCTGCGGATGTCGAGCTCGATGATGCCGCTTTTGGTTTCGACGCGGATCTGGCGCTTGGTGGTCAGGCGCTTGTCCAGCACGAAACGGGCGAAGCAGCGCGCGCCGTTGCCGCACTGCTCCACTTCCGAGCCGTCGGAGTTGAAGATCCGGTAGCGGAAATCCACCTCGGGGTTGCTCGGTGCTTCGACCAGTAGCAGTTGATCGAAGCCCACGCCGGTGTGGCGGTCGCCCCATTGCTTGGCGTGCTTGGGCAGGATGTGCGCGTGCTGGCTGACCAGGTCGAGGACCATGAAGTCGTTGCCCAGGCCGTGCATCTTGGTAAAACGCAGCAGCATGGTTTTACTCCGGTAGCAGGCTTTCGCCGGCGAACAACTCGGCTACCGTCTCGCGGCGACGCACTTCAAACGCAGTGTCACCATCGACCAGCACCTCGGCGCAACGGCCGCGTGTGTTGTAGTTCGAGCTCATGACGAAGCCATAGGCACCGGCCGAATGCACGGCCAACAGGTCGCCTTCTTCCAGGGCTAGTTCACGTTCCTTGGCCAAGAAGTCGCCGGTCTCGCAGATCGGCCCGACGATGTCGTAGGCGCGGGCGGCCGTGGCGCGAGGTTGCACGGCGGTGACGTCCATCCAGGCCTGGTACAGGGCCGGGCGGATCAGGTCGTTCATGGCTGCATCAACGATGGCGAAGTCTTTGTGCTCGGTGTGCTTGAGGTACTCGACCCGCGTCAGCAGCACGCCGGCATTGGCCACGATGAAGCGGCCGGGCTCGAACACCAGGGCCAGGTCGCGGCCATCGAGGCGTTCGCGCACGGCTTTGATGTAGGACTCGGCCAGCGGCGGCTCTTCGTCGCGATAGCGCACGCCGAGGCCGCCACCCAGGTCGATGTGGCGCAGGTAGATGCCGCAGTCGCCGAGGCGATCGACCAGGCCCAGCAGGCGGTCGAGGGCGTCGATGAACGGTGCCAGGGTGGTCAGTTGCGAACCGATGTGGCAATCGACCCCGACCACGTCCAGGTTGGGCAATTGCGCGGCACGTACGTAGACGTCTTCGGCGTCGGCAATGGCGATGCCGAATTTGTTCTCTTTGAGACCGGTGGAAATGTACGGGTGGGTGCCGGCGTCGACGTCCGGGTTGACCCGCAGGGAGATCGGCGCGCGAACACCCAGCTCGGCAGCGACCACTTGCAGGCGTTCGAGCTCATCGGTGGATTCGACGTTGAAGCAGTGCACGCCCACTTCCAGGGCGCGGCGCATGTCTTCGCGGGTCTTGCCGACGCCGGAAAACACGATCTTGTCGGGCTGGCCACCCGCGGCGAGAACACGCTCCAGCTCACCGCGCGAGACGATGTCGAAACCGGCGCCCAGGCGCGCCAGGACATTGAGCACGCCCAGGTTGGAGTTGGCCTTGACCGCGAAGCACACCAAGTGCGGCATGCCGCTCAGGGCGTTGGCGTAGGCCAGGTATTGGGCCTCGATGTGGGCTCGGGAGTACACGTAGGTCGGCGTGCCAAAGCGGTCGGCGATGGCGGACAGGGCTACGCCTTCCGCGAACAGTTGCCCGTCGCGGTAGTTAAAAGCGTCCATGGCGTTCCCTTAGTAGGTGTCGTGCTTGTGTGACTGCGATTGCGACTTGGCCTGTTCTTCAGGGGTCTTGCTGTCATCGGGCAGATACAGCGGGCCTTTCTGGCCGCAGGCAGAAACAAGGCAGGCAACCGCGACAAGCGCAGCAAGGGAAGAGATCAGGCGCTTCATGGCGAAATCCTTGAAAATGCGTTAATTGCGCCGGAGTATACCGGCCACCCGGCGCCTTGCCTATGCAGTGGGGCACCCGTCTGGCGGGCCTTTGCCGAGGTTCTGGAAATTGATCGCACGCAGCCTGTGGATAATTCATACGCTTGCCGGGCGCCTGGTCGGTATCCTTTGCAATCGCCGGGGCGCGCCCGTATCTTGCGGCGCTTGAGCGTGAGTAGACACTTTTTGAGGTTGCCGCAATGAGTTTGACCGAAGCCCGTTTCCACGATCTGGTCGATGCGACCCAGCAGACGCTGGAAGATATTTTCGACGAGAGTGGCCTGGATGTAGATCTGGAAAGTTCGGCCGGTGTGCTGACCGTCAAGTTCGAGGGCGGCAGCCAGTTGATCTTCAGCCGCCAGGAACCCTTGCGCCAGCTCTGGCTCGCGGCGGTTTGCGGTGGTTTCCACTTCGATTACGACGAAGAGAGCGAGCGCTGGATGTGCGACAAGAGCGAAGAGCAATTGGGCGAAATGCTCGAGCGCATCGTGTTTGCGCAGGCCGGGGCCAAGCTCGATTTCGAAGGGCTGTGAAACCGTGACCCAGCCTGCCCCCGCCCGCCCCGCCAAGCCGTTGTTCAGCAACGTCAGCCCGGCGGTGCCGTCGCCTTGTATCAGCACTTGCCGTCTGGATGAGCAGAAAGTCTGCATCGGCTGCTTTCGCCATGTCGAAGACATCCGCGAATGGCGCTCGGCGGACGACGCGCGGCGCCGGGCGATCTGCGGCCAGGCGGCAACCCGCCGCAGCGCCGCCGGTCCGTGCGGCTGACGCCCACGGCTTGTTTATTTATTGAGCTGTGGTAGTGTCCGGGTACGCCTCAACCCACCGAGGTCAGTGAAAACCCCGCCTATTCCTGGCGGGGTTTTGCTTTTGTTGTGCAGAAAAAAGGAGTCTGCCTGAATCATGACCACCGCACCTTCCATCATTCTCACCCGCCTCGACGTGCAACGTCTGGAGCGCCTGATTGACAGCCTGGACGAATCGACTCCAGGCGTCGCGGCGTTGCAGGATGAACTCGACCGCGCCGACACCGTGGTTGGTCACGAGGAAGTGCCGGCCGGCGTCGTCACCATGAACTCGCGTGTGCACTGCCGTGAGCAAGGCAGCGGTAAGGACTATCACTTGACCCTGGTGTATCCAAAGGACGCCAACGCCGACGAAGGCAAGATTTCCATCCTGGCCCCGGTCGGCAGCGCGCTGCTGGGCTTGCAGGCAGGCCAGCACATAGACTGGCCGGCACCGGGTGGCAAGACCCTGAAGCTGGAATTGATCGAAGTTGAGTACCAGCCTGAAGCCGCTGGCGATTTCGAGCTCTGATATGCCTCAGGCCTGGTCCAGCGCATCGTTGAGTGCGCGTTCCAGGTCGGCCTTGTAGCGCAGATACAGATTGCTCGGGCTTGGCCCGTCACCGAGCAGGCCCGAGAGGTCCAGGTCAGTGATATAGCAGCGGTAGCGCTCCACCTCCCGGCGCTGCCCGATGATCTGCCGGGCGACCACGCTGAACAGCTGGTCGCCGTACTCCAACTCGCCAAACTCCTGTTGATCGCAAAACAAGGTGACCTGCACCTGCCCGGGCGCACCCTTGCCGATGATCGCCTGCACGTCATAAAACGCCGTGTTGATCGGTGTTTGCGGCGCTGGTCGTGCTTCGACGCGCCGTGCCCGGCCGTTGCCCGAGGGCAGGAGCTGGTAGTAGTGCAGGTCCAGGTCCGCCAGGGGCGGGGGGGCGTCCAGCGGCAGCAACGCCTCGCGGCGAAACACCACGGAATTCAGGAAGCGTTGCAGCGGCACCAGCAGGCTCTGTTCGTCGTGATAGGGCAGTTGCTGTTGCCACAGGGCGTTGTGTTCGTCGAGCACATACAACTCGGCCCGGGCCTCGTCGATGCGGTAGAACACCTGGATGCAATCGGGCAGGCCCATGGGCAGGATCAGCGCCAGGTCGTGCTCTTGCAGGGCCATCGGGTCCAGGTGCAGCGGGCTGTAGCGCGGTTGTTCTTCCCCCAGGTAATCGAGCAGCGCTGCCAGGCTGGGCAGGGCGACGTGGCTGACCTGGCCGGGGATCAGCTCCAGCACGTGGTAGTGCTGCTGAACCTGGATCAAATAGCGGTGGTTGAGCTGGCTGAGCAGCAGGTTTTGCGCGGTGTCGAACAACTCTTCTACACGCCGGGCAATGAACTGGGCGCGGTTGTGGCAGAAGCAGCGCACCCGCAGGCGCGGTTGCGGCGAGCCTTGGGGCAGGTTGTTGAGGTAGTCGCCCAGGCAGTCGAGCAGCGCGTGGGCGCCGTCGTAGCGATTGACCAGCACTTCGTTCCAGCTGTTGAGGGTGACTTGGTCGAGGGTCAGCACCAGGTTTTCCCGCACCCCGGCGTAGCTCAGCGAGTCGGTGCGCTCGGTGGTCATCAGGATGTTCAGGTCGCGGTGTTGCTTGAGCGGGTCGATGCCGACGTTTACCAGGATCAGCACTTCGCTGGGCTTGCTGGCGTGCAGCAAGGCCTCTTCGCTGACGCCGATTAGTGGCAAGGCAATGGTTTGCTGGAGGCTGCCGAGCAGGTTGAACAGCTCGAACTCGCTCAAGTCGCTGCTGCCGGGGTGTAGGGCGAGGCGGGTGCTGCTGTCGATCACGCCGTTGCGGTGGCACCAGGTCAGCAGTTCCAGCAAGCCGCGGCTGCGCTTGATCGGGGCAAAATGTTCCCATTCGTGGGCGCTGAGGCTGCCGTTGAACAAGCTCCAGTGGAGTTGCCCCATGTCTTTGCGAGGGGCTGCTTGCACCAGCGTGAGGGTGTCTTCGGCCAGGTCCGGGGCGATGCCGGGGTTGATGAACTCGATCTTGTCGGCCTTGCGCTCGAACGCCGCGTAGAGCCTGCGCCCGAGGATGTTCAGTTCGCGTTTGTTGACCTGGCTGACGGTCTGCTCGGTGCGGGCGAACTGGGTCAGGAAGCGATAGCTGTAGTTGAGCTCGTTGACCAGCGCCCGGCGCTCGCTACTGACCTGGCGCACCTTCCATTGGCTGCGGCTGTCGAGCATTGCCAGTTGCCGCGAATCCCAGCCCCATTCCGCGGCCAGGCGCTCGAGCAGGTCGCGTTGCCAACTGCTGGCGCGCTGGCCGGGGCTGGCGCTGAGCTTACGGTTGACCTTCAGGTACAGGCTGCGGCGCACCAGCTCCAGGCGCTGCGGTTCGCCGCGGGCGGTGAGGTATTCCTCGATGCGCCGGTAGACGACGATGTAGGGGTCCAGTTCATCGAGGTCCAGGCGATTGGCGAACACGGCCTGCTTGAAGCGCAGGCTCAGGCATTCGACCTTGGGGTGTTCGCTGGCGTAAACCTCGATCAGCAGCAGCTTGAGCACCGACTTGTAGGGCGACTCGATGCCTTTATAGAGTTGCCAGAGCCCGGCGCCGACGAACTCGCCCGGCGGGATTCGCGCCAAATGCCCCAGGTCCAGGGTCTCGTCGGCGCGGATAAAACGCTTGGACAGCAGCGTGTGGCCGTACTGGTCGTAGCGCGCTTCTTCGTACACCGGGACCAGCCACCACAGTGGCGTGCGCCCAGCGAGCCAGATCGCGGTGCGGTAGAACTCGTCGAGCAGCAGGTAATGCTGAGTGGTGCCGCAGTCGTCGGAACTCAGGGGCGCATCCCGCTCGCCACGCACGAAGCGGTTGGGCTCGATCAGGAAGAAATGCGCCTCGGCGCCCTGGCTGGCGGCCCAGGCTTCCAGGAGCTGGCATTTTTTGCGCAACTCGTTCAGTTCGCTTTCGCTCAAGTCCGGGGCGTGGCAGACCCACACGTCCATGTCGCTCTGGTCGGCCTGGGCGAGGGTGCCCAGGCTGCCCATCAGGAACAGGCCATGGATGGGCCGCGGCGGGTTGCCGTGGCGCGGTTTATAGGAAAAGGAGCGCGTCAGGCGTTGGGCTTCGGCCAGGGCTTGCGAGTCGGGCTCGAAATTGGACAGGCCCGCCGGCGTGCTGCCGGACACGTAACCGGGTAGCAGCGGGTGGTTGACGTGGAAAAACAGCGGCAGCAGGTTGAGTACCAATTGCTGGCGCGGCGTCAGCCCTTCCATGGCGCGGGCCAGGCGACCTGAATTGAGCGTGAGAAAGCGCGCGCGCAGTTGGCTCAGAACCTTACGGTCGATTCCCTCGTCCAGATCTGGGCGGATTTCATGGGTGCGGGGCATGGCTCACCGGGCGCGGACGTGAAAGGTGTCGGGCGGGGGCCAGTCTACAGCGTGGGGGTGGGGAGCTTTAAGCGGAATTTTTATTTCTGGCGCCAGATTTACAGCGCGGCGGGTGGATGTTCCCGCGGAACGCCCGTGGCGGGCGATTCCGTGGGCGTCAGGTGGTGGGTTATGCGGCTTCTTCGACGGGTGACAGGATGGTCAGCAGGCCTTGGGCGTGCTCGGCAGCGTCGCGCCCCAGGCTGGTCAGGTAACCGCCATCGGGCTGGGTGGTCAGTTCTTTTTCGTACAGGCGTTTTGCGGCGGCGATGGCGGTTGGGGCGGCGGTCTGATGAATTTTCAGGCCTTCCTGGGAACTGTCCAGGTTGAAGAGTGCAAGGATTTCCAGTTCGGCAACCAGCTCAGGGGTATACGACATAAGGACTCCAGACTTTCTAGGAATAGATGACAGCGGCTCCTAAGGTGAACGCACTTGCCCGTGCTGTCCAGTACTGACCGGCGCTGCCTGGTGAATGACTGGAGGCAGTGTAGGCGGCAAATGTGCGGGCTGCGTTGACCTGGGGCAGCCTGGCCCGTGCGCGGGGGCCAGGTGCTGCATTCATCCGTTCTTTTCTGGCGGCAACTCAGGCAGAGCACGCAGGGCCGCTTCGTACCATTGGGTATCGAAAGCACGGTCTTCTTCCAGGATTGCGTCGATCTCAACGGCCAGCACGTGGGCCATCAGGTTGAGGATCTCGTCGCGTTCGTAGCCCACCAGGGTCAGCTTGTTGAACGTGGCTTTGGCGGCGGGCGGATTGTCGCTTTCGATCTGGTTTTCGATGGCCTGGATCAGGGTATCTTCGGCGAACGCTTCTTCGTCGTTGTCGATATCGGTTGGCTCGCTCATGGCAGGCTCCTCAAGGAAAAGTGGGCAGTTTAACTGCATTCAAGGCCGTGATGCTGCTGGCAACAACCGCCGCCAGGTTCTATAAACAACCCCGGCCCACCCCTGTACGGCCCGGAGGCTCTGCGATGCTCAAGCTTTATGGATTCTGCGTCAGTAACTACTACAACATGGTCAAGCTGGCGCTGCTGGAGAAGGGCTTGCCCTTCGAGGAAGTACAGTTCTTTTCCGGCCAATCACCCCAGGTCCTGGCCATCAGCCCACGGGGCAAGATCCCGGTGCTGGGGGTGGAGCAAGGCTTCATCAACGAAACCAGCGTGATTCTCGAATACCTCGAACACGCCCACCCAGGCACCGCGCTGCTGCCCGCCGAGCCGTTCCAGCGCGCCCAGGTGCTGGCCCTGGCCCGGGAAATCGAGCTGTACATCGAACTGCCCGCCCGCGCCTGCTACACCGAGGCTTTTTTAGGCATGACGGTGCCGCAGGCGATCAAGGACAAAACCAGGGAGGATTTGCTGCTGGGCATCGCGACGCTGGCGCGGCACGGCCGCTTTGCGCCCTACGTGGCGGGGGATGGCTTGATTGTGGCGGACCTGTATTTTCTCTACAGCGTGCCGCTGGCCTGTGGGGTGGCCAAGAAGTTGTTCGGGTTGGACCTGCTGGCCGAATTGCCGGCGGCCCAGGCCTTGCTGGAGCGCCTGGAGCAGAACCCGAATGTGCAGCGCATTGCTGCTGACAAAGAGGCCTGCATGCCGGCCTTTCTGGAGATGGTCAACAGCAAGAAGTAAGGCGGGGTTTGTGCTCGCGAGGGCGATTTTCGGGTCGACCTCGCGAGCACCAGGCTTAGCGGCTGGCCAGCAGCGCCTGGCCGCGAACCACGGCAGCCTTGACCTGGGCGGGCGCGGTGCCGCCGATATGGTTGCGCGCGTTGACCGAGCCTTCCAGAGTTAGCACGGCAAACACGTCCTGCTCGATCTGGTCGCTAAACTGGCGCAGTTCTTCCAGGCTCATTTCCGCCAGGTCCTTGCCGGTGTCCACGCCGTACTTCACCGCGTGGCCGACGATTTCGTGGCAGTCGCGGAACGGCAGGCCACGGCGCACCAGGTAGTCCGCGAGGTCCGTGGCGGTGGAGAAACCGCGCAGGGCCGCTTCGCGCATGATGGCGTGCTTGGGCTTGATCGCCGGGATCATGTCGGCGAAGGCGCGCAGCGAATCGCGCAGGGTGTCGGCCGCGTCGAACAGCGGTTCCTTGTCTTCCTGGTTGTCCTTGTTGTAGGCCAGCGGCTGGCCTTTCATCAGGGTCAACAGGCCCATCAGCGCACCGAATACGCGGCCAGTCTTGCCGCGCACCAGCTCCGGTACGTCGGGGTTTTTCTTTTGCGGCATGATCGAGCTGCCGGTGCAGAAGCGGTCTGGCAGGTCGATGAACTGGAACTGCGCGCTGGTCCACAGCACCAGCTCTTCGGAGAACCGCGATAAGTGCATCATCGCGATGCTGGCGGCGGAGCAGAATTCGATGGCGAAGTCACGGTCCGACACGCCGTCCAGGGAGTTACCGCCCACGGCCTCGAAACCCAGCAACTGGCAGGTCAGCTCGCGGTCGATCGGGTAGGTGGTGCCGGCCAGCGCGGCGCTGCCCAGGGGCATGCGGTTGGCGCGCTTGCGGCAGTCCACCAGGCGTTCGTAGTCGCGGCTGAGCATTTCGAACCAGGCCAGCAGGTGATGGCCGAAGGTCACCGGCTGCGCGGTCTGCAGGTGGGTGAAGCCGGGCATGATGGTGCCCGACTCACGCTCGGCCTGTTCCAGCAGGCCTTTTTGCAGGCGGGTGATTTCGCCCAGGATCAGGTCGATTTCGTCGCGCAGCCACAGACGGATATCGGTGGCGACCTGGTCGTTGCGGCTACGGCCGGTGTGCAGTTTTTTGCCGGTGATGCCGATGCGGTCGGTCAGACGCGCCTCGATATTCATATGCACGTCTTCGAGGTCCACACGCCAGTCGAATTGGCCGGCCTCGATTTCGCCCTGGATGGTCTTCAGGCCATCGACGATGGTGTCGCGTTCGGCGTCGGTGAGCACGCCGACCTTGGCCAGCATGGTGGCGTGGGCGATGGAGCCCATGATGTCGTGGCGATACAGGCGCTGGTCGAACGTGACGGAGGCGGTGAAACGCGCAACAAAGGCGTCGACGGGTTCACTGAAGCGGCCGCCCCAGGACTGATTGGTCTTGTCAGTGCTCATGAATTCGCTCGTGATGTGCTGAAGAAAGATGGCGTGAAAGTTGCCGCGGATAATAACAGGGTTGCCCAGGCTATCGTTGACACTGGTCGCCCGGTTCATTTATTTGCCCCGCCAGGTGTTTGTCGCCTTGCGGCCTAATGACGGCGGGCAGAGACTGGGCCTACTGGCGCTGGATGTTTGTGGTGATATTAAGGCTTGGATCAAAGGATATTTTTCAAATGAGCCATATCGTCTTGGCGAACGTCTACAGTTGCACTAATAGATCGGTGTAATACGGCATGTGTTATCCGGTAACTAACGGCTCTTGCCACCGTCGCCCGAAAGCGCTCTGATCGACTTGCCTGCCCGTAAGTAGTGGGCAGTGCGCCCGGAGTAGAAGCTGACTATAAGAAGAGGGGGTGTTCATAGTGTTTATCGGCAATCCCTACGACGACACCGCGCCAGGCCGGTCCTGGGGCGGTGCTGCTCAGACACCGTTAAATATTGGTGCCTGTCTCGCGGCACTTTTTGGCTCTCGCGCTAGTCTTAGCGTGGGTTGCCGTGACGGACGTCACTTCACCTGTCTACGCTATCCTTGTGCGAGACTCACGCAGGAATCCAGCGCAATATGAATGTCCTGATCGTTGATGACGAACCCCTAGCCCGCGAGCGCCTGAGCCGTATGGTCAGTGAGCTTGAGGGATATACAGTCCTGGAACCCAGCGCCACCAATGGCGAAGAGGCGTTGGCACTGATCGACAGCCTCAGGCCGGACGTGGTGTTGCTCGACATCCGCATGCCCGGCCTCGATGGCTTGCAGGTCGCCGCCCGGTTGTGCGAGCGCGAAGCGCCCCCCGCGGTGGTGTTCTGCTCGGCCTATGACGAATTCGCCCTGGACGTGCTGCAGGGCAGCCCGGTGGGGTATCTGGTCAAGCCCGTACGCGCCGAATTACTGCTCGAGGCGTTGAGGAAGGCTGAGCGGCCCAATCGCGTGCAACTGGCCGCCCTGACCCGCCCCGCCGCCGAGACGGGCAGCGGCCCACGCAGCCACATCAGTGCCCGCACCCGCAAAGGCATCGAGCTGATTCCCCTGGACCAGGTGATCTATTTCATTGCCGACCACAAATACGTGACCTTGCGCCACGAGGGCGGCGAAGTTTTGCTGGACGAACCGCTCAAGGCGCTGGAAGACGAGTTTGGCGATCGCTTCGTGCGCATTCACCGCAACGCGTTGGTGGCCCGCGACCGCATCGAGCGCTTGCAGCGCACACCGCTGGGGCATTTCCAGCTGTTCCTCAAGGGCTTGAATGGCGACGCGCTGATCGTCAGCCGCCGCCATGTGGCGGGCGTGCGCAAGATGATGCAACAGCTTTAGTTCGCGGCCTGCGGCGCATATTTCACTTCATCGCCAGGCGAGTGGGGCCAGGGAGGCCGCGCAGTTCCTGATTCAAATCAAAGCGCCATTGCCCGAGCTGTTATTATCTGCCGTATCTTTTCAGTACGGATTGATCCATGTCCTCTCGCGAAATCCGCATCGCTACCCGTAAAAGCGCCCTGGCCTTATGGCAGGCCGAATACGTCAAGGCTCGTCTGGAGCAGGCACACCCAGGCCTGATCGTGACGCTGGTGCCCATGGTCAGCCGTGGTGACAAGCTGCTTGACTCACCCCTGTCGAAAATCGGTGGCAAGGGCTTGTTCGTCAAGGAGCTGGAAACCGCGCTGCTCGAAAATGAAGCCGACATCGCCGTGCATTCGATGAAAGACGTGCCGATGGACTTCCCCGAAGGCCTGGGCCTGTACTGCATCTGCGAGCGCGAAGACCCGCGCGATGCGTTCGTCTCCAACACTTACGCCAGCCTCGATGCGCTGCCCCAGGGCAGCGTGGTCGGTACCTCCAGCCTGCGCCGCCAGGCCCAGTTGCTGACCCGTCGCCCGGACCTGCAGATCCGCTTCCTGCGGGGCAATGTCAATACGCGCCTGGCCAAGCTTGACGCAGGCGAATACGACGCCATCATTCTCGCGGCGGCCGGGCTGATCCGCCTGGGCTTCGAGGACCGTATCAGTTCTTCCATCAGTGTCGATGACAGCCTGCCGGCCGGCGGCCAGGGTGCGGTGGGCATCGAATGCCGCAGCGCTGATAGCGCGATTCATGCGTTGCTTGCGCCGCTGCATCACCACGACACCGCCACGCGGGTCACCGCCGAACGTGCGCTGAATAAACACCTCAACGGCGGTTGCCAGGTACCCATCGCCTGCTACGCAGTGCTCGAAGGCGAGCAGGTGTGGTTGCGTGGCCTGGTGGGCGACCCCAATGGTGGCCTGCTATTGACGGCGGATGTACGCGGGCCGCGAAGCGCCGCCGCCCAGTTGGGTGTGCAGGTCGCCGAAGACCTGTTGGCACAGGGCGCCGATGCCATCTTGCAAGCGGTCTACGGTGAGGCGGGCCACGAGTGAAGGGTTGGCGTTTGCTGCTGACCCGCCCTGAGCTGGAGTCGGCGACATTGGCCGCCACGCTGGCCGAGGCCGGTGTGTTCAGCAGCAGCCTGCCGCTTCTGGAAACCGAGGCGCTGCCGCTTTCGGTGCAACAACGCGAGCAGATGATCGGCCTCGACCGCTATTGTGCGGTGATTGTCGTCAGCAAACCCGCCGCCCGGCTGGGCATTGCGCTGCTTGACCAGACCTGGCCCACGCCACCTGCAGCAACACGCTGGTTCAGTGTGGGCGCCGCCACCGCGCAGCTTCTCGCCGACCGCGGCCTCGATGTGAGCTTCCCGGCGCAAGGCGACGACAGCGAGGCGCTGCTGGCGTTGCCTGCCTTTGTCGAGGCGGTTTCACGGCCCAGTGCCCGGGTGTTGATTCTCAAGGGTGAGGGCGGGCGCGAACTGCTGACTGAGCGTTTACGCGAGCAAGGTGCTAGTGTCGAGGGTCTGGAGCTGTATCGCCGCTACCTGCCGCACTACGAACCCGCGACATTGCCCCGGATAATTCAAGCGGAACGCCTGAACGGCCTGGTGGTCAGCAGTGGACAGGGTTTTTTGCATCTGCGCCAAATGGCGGATGCGGCCTGGCCGGAACTGGCGCAACTGCCACTGTTCGTGCCTAGCCCCCGGGTCGCCGAGTTGGCGCGAGCTGCCGGGGCCCGACAAGTGGTGGACTGCAGTGGTGCCAGTGCCACGGCTCTGCTAACGGCGTTGCGGGAGACCGGTGCCGTTCTCTAACACAAAGGATGGATACGTGAGCGAAACAACCTTGCCCAAAGATGACGTCCAGCCACAGCTTCAGGCGCCTGCCGAACCTGTGACCGAAACCGCTCGACGCCGAGGCAATGGCTTGGCGGTTCTGGCCTTGCTGCTGGGAGCCGCGGGGGCCGCCGCCGGTGGCTGGGGTGTCTGGCAGGTGCGCAGCCTGCAAGCGAGCAACCAGCAGCAGTTGGGGCAACTTCAGGCTTTGGGCGACCAGGCGCAAAACCTCAAACTCAGTGAGCAGCGCCTGCGCGAGCAGCTCGAACAGTTGCCCGGCGCGCAGGAGCTGGAAGAACGCCGGCGCCTGGTGGCGCAGTTGCAAGGCGACCAGCAGCGTTTGAACCAGCGCCTGGAAACTGTCCTGGGGGCGAGTCGCAAGGACTGGCGTCTGGCTGAGGCCGAGCACCTCCTGCGCCTGGCCAGCCTGCGTCTTTCCGCGCTACAGGACATCAGCAGTGCTCAGGCGCTCGTCCAGGGCGCCGATGAGATCCTGCGCGAACAAAACGATCCCGGCTCATTCGCCGCCCGCGAACAGTTGGCCAAAACCCTGGCGGCCCTGCGTAGCACCGAGCAACCGGACCGCACCGGGTTGTTCTTGCAATTGGGCGCCTTGCGCGATCAAGTCATCGAGCTCAGCGCGCTGGCGCCTGAGTACCACGACCGTGGCGAGGCTCTGCTGGGGTTGACCGCCGACGGTGACGGCGCGAGCCGCTGGGCCCAATGGTGGGCAGAGATCTCGCGCTACGTGCGTATCGATTTCAACGCCGACAAAAATATCCGGCCGCTGCTGGCGGGCCAGGGCCTGGCACAAGTACGCCTGGCCCTCAGCCTCGCGTTGGAGCAAGCCCAGTGGGCGGCCCTCAACGGCCAAGCTGCGGTGTACACCCAAGCGCTGGATGAGGCGCGGGACGTACTGAAAAACAACTTCAACCAAGACAACCCACAAAGCAAAGTCATGCTTGAACGCGTGGCGGAACTGGCCAAGCAACCGGTCACGGTGGTCACACCAGACCTGGCCGGTACTCTCGGTGCAGTCCAGGCCTATCTGGAGCGGCGTAATGTCAGCGCCGAAGAGTCGGTCAAACCCGCCGCTGCCTTGCCGGAGCCGACGCCATGAAGCGCCTGTATGTGGTGATGTTCCTGGTCATCGCCGCCGCCGCGTTGCTGGGCCTGGCCATCGCCGAGCACCCGGGGTATGTGCTGATCGCCTACCGGAACTTCCGCTTCGAGTCGTCACTGTGGGCGACACTGGCACTGGTCGCGGTGCTATGGCTGGTGATCTGGGGAATCAAGGTGCTGATCGAACTGCTGACCACCTCCGGCGGTGTGGTGAATCCATGGTCGCGGCGCAACCGCAGTCGGCGTGTGCAGATTGCCATCGAGCAAGGCCAAATGGACCTCGCCGAAGGTCGCTGGGCCAGTGCCCAGAAGCACCTGCACCGGGCCGCCGAGGCCGAACGCCAGCCTTTGTTGTATTACCTTGGCGCCGCACGCGCGGCGAACGAGCAAGGTCTCTACGAAGAAAGCGATCGACTGCTTGAGCGCGCACTGGAGCGCCAGCCTCAGGCCGAGTTGGCGATCGCCTTGAGTCATGCCCAGTTGCAGACCGATCGCAACGATACAGAGGGGGCTCTGGCGACCCTGCAAGCCATGCGTGAGCGCCATCCGCACAGCATACAGGTGCTGCGACAGTTGCAGCGCCTGCATCAGCAGCGCGGCGATTGGTCGGCATTGATTCGCCTGCTGCCGGAGTTGCGCAAGAACAAGATCCTACCGGCGGCCGAGTTGGCAGATCTGGAACGTCGGGCCTGGGGCGAAAATCTGTCGCTGGCAGCCCATCGCGATGAAGATGGTTCTGTGGGCCTGCAGTCGCTGACGCGGGCCTGGCAGCAGCTGACATCCGCTCAACGCCAAGAACCGCAGCTGGTGCTCGCTTACGCCGAGCAGTTACGGCAATTGGGCGCGCAGGCCGAGGCCGAGGAAGTCCTGCGTATCGCGCTCAAGCGCCAATACGACAGCCATCTGGTGCGGTTGTATGGCTTGTTGCGTGGCGCTGACCCGGATCGCCAGCTCAAGCTTGCCGAAGGCTGGCTCAAGGAGCATCCCCAAGACCCGAGCCTGCTGCTGACATTGGGCCGCCTGTGTTTGCAAAACAGTCTCTGGGGCAAGGCGCGGGATTATCTGGAGAGCAGCCTGCGGGTTCAGCGCAATCCAGAAGCTTGTGCTGAACTTGCCCGGCTATTGGCTCGGCTGGGTGATACTGAACAGAGCAACCAGCTCTTCCAGGAAGGCCTGGGCCTGCTGGATGAACGTTTACTGGCTTTTTCTCTGCCGGTTCCGGTGTAGTCCGTGGGCGGGGCTGATTTGTCGTCAAGTTGACTTCTGCCCCTTCGCGGCGACAGAGCTTTCTACGCAATATGAACTGTTGTGGTGAAATCCTACAAAGGCCTACTCGTAGGCCTTCTGTATCTGTCGGCGATTCCTTACATCATTGAGGATTTGTCCGCGGGGAGCCTCCTTGAAAGGGTCAAGTCCTTTCCTCTACCGTAACTGCCTGTCTCTTTTGTTACGGATAAGCCATGTTCTTGGCCTGCTCACGACCCCTGTTTCTCATGACTTTCCTCGCAGGAACTCTGGCGTTGGGTGCTTCGTATTATCTGGAATATGTCGTCGGACTTGAGCCTTGCCTGCTGTGCATGATGCAGCGTTTCTTCCTGATCGTGTTCACGCTCACCAGTCTGGTTGCCACATTGCATGGAGCAAAAATCAGAGGCTGCTACGGGTACTGGTTGCTGAACCTGTTCAGTAGCCTGGCGGGGATGGTCATTGCCTGGCGTCATGTCTTGCTGCAAAGCGTCGACTCGGCACAAGGCTTCACGTGCTCGAACATCCTGAACTCCGGGGTGTGGAAGGCACCCTGGATGTGCGTGTTCAGGCAGTTCTTCCAGGGCGATGCCGAATGCGCGCAACTGACCTGGAGCCTGTTCGACCTGAGCGTGCCGGAGTGGAGCCTGTTGTTTTTTGTGGCGATGGTGCTGCTGAGTGTTTTCCAGCTTTTTCACCTGGTGCGGCTCACCTGCCTGAAAGCGGCGAGCTGATTTGCGTCATTGCACGGCGCTGTTGAAGATTAAACGCTTGTATGAACATTATCTGCTGCGTACCTTGAAGCAGTAGTCGTGCGGGCATAATCTGGCCCGCACGTGTTAACGCAATTAGGTTGTTCGATGGCGTTCTGCCTGGGCGCTTATAGGGTTTTAAACCTAGCGACGGGCATAGAGCGACATGGCCCTTAAGGGAAGAGAGATCACCATGCTCGAAAGTTGTCAGAATGCTCAGGAACGCTGGGGTGGAGTGCACCTGCTGATCGACCGCTGGTTGCAGGAGCGTCACGAACTGGTTCGGGCCTATGATGCTCTCGGCGCCAAGCCCGAAGTGCTGGGTGAGAACCGCGAGTCACTGCAGGAGTTCTGCGGCGTGCTGGTCGACTACGTGTCAGCGGGGCATTTCGAGATATACGAACAGCTCACCAGCGAGGCCAAGGCCTTTGAGGATAAACGTGGGCTTGAGCTTGCAGAGACGCTCTACCCGCGTATCGATGTGATTACCGAGAAGCTCTTGGCGTTCAATGACCTGTGCGATGCCGGTAATTGCGTCGCGGAAAAATTCAAGGAGTTGGGTGGACTGCTACATGAGCGTTTCGAGTTGGAAGACTGCCTGATCGAAGTGTTGCACACCGCTCACAAGGAGGAAGTCCCGGTTCAGGTCTGAGTTTTTTCTCTACCTCTTTCCATCAAAACGGTGCGCTTGGCGTGCCGTTTTTCATTTGTGCCGCCGTTCAGCGCACGTTCACCAATTCGATTTCGAACACCAGGGGTGTAAAGGGAGCGATCAAGTCGCCGGCACCTTCCGCGCCATAGGCCTGGTCGGCTGGAATCACCAAGCGCCACGTCGCGCCCACCTGCATCTGGGGCAAGGCGCTGCGCCAGCCGCTGATAACACTGTCGAGTCGGAACCACTGCGGTTGAGCGTTCTGGTCGAAGACGGAGCCATCGGGAAGTCGCCCCACATAGCGAACCTGCACGCTGCCTTCGGCGCTCGGCTGGGGGCCGTTACCAGCCTTGAGTTCGGTCAGCAGAATGCCGCCCGCCAATTCGCGAACGTCCGGCTTGGCGCGTTCTTGGGCAAGAAAGCGTTGCTGTGCCTGGAGCGCGATTTCACTTTGCGGCCTGGCCGACTGTTCGTTGGTGCGGGCTTCGTGCTCGGCGAGTATCTGCTCGATACGTTCGTCCTTGAGTGCCAGCGGCTTACCTTGGTAGGCCTGTTGCAAACCGTCCAACAGCGCCTTGAGTTCAAGGCCCGGGACTTCCTGGCGCAGACGTTCGCCGAGGCTGGCGCCCAGGCTATAGGCCAGGTCGTGACGGTCATTGGCCGGCGTTTTTTCGCCCGCATGGGCCAACCCGAAACACAGGCATAACGATAGAAAAAAAACACGCGACATGACTGTGCTCCGACCGGATAGGGGGCCGATTATGCCAGCCTGAAACGGTGAGTGTCGGGGCAACTTGCGCCAGGGCGAAGAACATTTTCCATCGGTTGCAACGCAGCGCTTTGGATACTGTCAACATGCCCTAGCGGCGGTAGCAGCAGAGGTCTAGTATGAGCCGCACCCACGTCAGCCAGGAGGTAAACCATGTCGGCCAAGAAGAAGCCTGTAAATACTCCGTTGCATTTGCTCCAACAGCTTTCGGGCAGCCTGCTCGAACATTTGGAAAACGCTTGTTCGCAAGCCTTGGCTGATGCTGAAAAACTGCTCGCCAAGCTGGAAAAGCAACGGGGCAAGGCTCAGGAAAAACTGCACAAATCGCGCATCAAATTGCAGGACGCTGCGGCGACCGGCAAGGCCAAGGCGCAAGCCAAAGCCAAAGGCGCGGTGAAAGAACTCGAAGACCTGCTCGATGCCCTCAAGGATCGCCAGGCCGAAACCCGCACCTACATTCTTCAGCTCAAGCGCGATGCCCAGGAAAGCCTGAAATTGGCCCAGGGTGTTGGCCGCGTGAAAGAGGCCGTGGGCAAGGCACTGACCTTGCGTTCGGCGAAGCCTGCTGCTGTCGCTTCTGCGGCAAAGAAACCCGCCGCGAAGCCGACTGTATCGAAAGCCGCCGCCAAGCCAGCGACCAAAGCCACGGCCAAGCCTGCGGTTAAAGCCGCGAGCAAACCTGCGGTGAAAAAGCCCGCCGCTGGTGCTGCCAAACCCGCCGCTAAAACCATCGCGGCCAAACCCGCCGCAAAACCTGCTGCCAGAACGGTAGCTGCCAAGCCCGCGACCAAGGCGGCAGCGGCTAAACCTGCGGCCAAGCCTGCTGCGGTAAAACCTGGAGCCGCCAAGCCTGTGGCCAAACCGGCCGCTAAGCCCGCTGCTTCCAGAGCCGCCAAACCGGCTGCCAAGCCTGTGGCAAAACCTGCTGCCAAACCTGCGGTGAAAAAACCGGCAGCCACCAAGCCTGCGGCCAAACCGGCAACGCCTGCTGCCGCCAAGCCTGTCACTGCAGCGCCAGCCGCCACCGCTCCAACCACTCCCGCTACGCCAGCCGCCACCACGCCGACCAGCGCTTCCTAAGCGCCGGTCACCGCGACGCGCAATTGATTGAGCGCGTCGCGGTTCAGGTTGGCGGCACCCGCCGCCAAACCTTCCAGCCACTGCGTCGAGTCACTGCTTTGAGCTTGTGGCCAACCCTGCGCAGCATTTTCCAGCCGTATCAATAATTGCCGTTCGGCTTCCAGTTCCAGGTTTTTGACCTGCTCGCGCAACGCCGATAGGTGTGCGTCTGTGTGCGCCGGTTCGCGCCATTGCGTGCGCAATTGTCGTAGCGGCTGGATGACCTTTTCGTGCCAGGGGTCAGCCAACTCCTTTAACAGGCGCAGGCGTTGCGCGGTGTAGGCGGTGCCTCGTTGCTCCAGCCAGCAAGCGCACAGCAACAGGCAGACGTTGCCACCCGCGGCTTGCAGTTGCAGGCAGGCGCTTTCGACTCCGGGCCGGGCGTAGAGGGCCAGGGCCGTATTCCATAGGTCAGAGGGCATATTCAGACTCGCGCCAGTTGCGAGCGAAGCTGGTAGACTCCGCCGCCATTATGATTCGACTTCAAAGCCTAACATTACAGCGCGGCCCGCAACGTCTGCTAGAAGACGCCGAGCTGACCCTGCACGCCGGTCACAAAGCCGGCTTGATCGGTGCCAACGGCGCCGGTAAATCCACGTTGTTTGCCCTGTTGCTGGGCGAATTGGCCCCTGATTCCGGCGATTGCCTGATGCCCGCCGACTGGCGCATTGCGCACATGCGCCAGGAGATCGACACCCTCGACCGCATTGCGATCGACTACGTGCTCGATGGCGACCTGCGTCTGCGCCAGGTGCAACGCGAGTTGGCCGAAGCCGAACTGGCCCAGGACGGCGCCGCCCAGGCGCGCTTGCACTCGGAGCTCGACAGCGCCGACGGCTACACCGCCGACGCCCGCGCCCGCAAGATGCTCGCCGGCCTGGGCTTCACCAACGAGCAGATGGACCGCCCGGTGGCGGCGTTCTCCGGGGGCTGGCGCATGCGCCTGAACCTGGCCCAGGCGCTGATGTGCCCCTCGGACCTGCTGTTGCTCGATGAGCCCACCAACCACTTGGACCTCGATGCGATCCTGTGGCTGGAAGACTTCCTCAAAAGCTACCCCGGCACCTTGCTGCTGATTTCCCATGACCGCGACTTCCTCGATGCCGTGGTCGATAACATCGCCCACGTCGAACAGCGCAAGATCACCCTGTATCGCGGTGGCTACAGCGCCTTCGAGCGGGCCCGTGCCGAACGCTTGGCCCAGCAACAGCAGGCCTTTGAGAAGCAGCAGGCGCAACGGGCGCACATGGAAAGCTACATCGCTCGCTTCAAGGCCCAGGCCACTAAGGCCCGCCAGGCCCAGAGCCGGATCAAGGCGCTGGAGCGGATGGAAGAACTGTCCGCCGCCCACGTGGACTCGCCGTTCGATTTCGTCTTCCGCGAGTCGCTGAAAATCTCCAGCCCTTTGCTGGACCTGTCCGACGCTCGCCTGGGCTACGGCGACAAAACTGTGCTGGAAAAGGTCAAGTTGCAACTGACCCCGGGCGCGCGCATCGGTTTGCTCGGCCCCAACGGCGCGGGTAAATCGACCCTGATTAAAAATCTTTGCGGTGAACTCGAGCCGCTGGCCGGTCGCCTGGTCCGCGGTGAGAACCTGGTGGTGGGCTATTTCGCCCAGCATCAGTTGGACTCGCTGGACGCCAAAGCCAGCCCGCTTTTGCATTTGCAGCGCCTGGCGCCGACCGAGCGTGAGCAGACCCTGCGCGATTTCCTCGGCGGTTTTGACTTCCGTGGCGCACGCATCGACGAGCCGGTGTTGAACTTCTCCGGCGGCGAAAAGGCGCGCCTGGCATTGGCCCTGATCGCCTGGGGCCGGCCGAACCTGTTGTTGCTCGACGAACCGACCAACCACTTGGACCTGGAAATGCGCCTGGCGCTGACGATGGCCCTGCAGGAATTCAGCGGCGCGGTACTGGTGGTTTCCCACGATCGGCACTTGCTCAAAAGCACTACCGACGAGTTCCTGCTGGTGGCCGATGGCAAGGTCCAGGCGTTCGACGGCGACCTGGAAGACTACGCGCGTTGGCTCAACGACTATCGCTTGCGCAATGCGCCGGTCAGCACCACCCCGGTCAACCCGGACAAAACCGACAAGAAGGCCCAGCGCCAGGCCGCCGCCGCGTTGCGCCAGCAGTTGGCGCCGCACAAGCGCGAAGCCGACAAGCTCGAAGCTGAGTTGGGCAAGGTCCACGAAAAACTCGCCAAGATCGAAACCAGCCTCGGCGACAGCGCGGTGTACGAAGCGGCGCGCAAGGACGAGTTGCGTGACCTGCTGGCCGAACAGGCCAAGCTCAAGGTGCGCGAAGCCGAGCTGGAGGAAACCTGGATGGAGGCGCTGGAGCTGCTGGAAAGCCTGCAAGCGGAGCTGGAGGCGCTGTCCTGATGGAAGCGTTCAAGTGGCCGTTGTCGTCGGTATGGACCGAGCCGCTGTGGCTTGGGCTGCAAATCCTTCTGATCCTGTTGGCCGGCTACCTGGCCCAGCGGTTCGTCGCCAAGGGCCTGACGCGCTTGGGTGAGCGCTACCCGTTTCCGCCGCAATTGCTCTTGCCCCTGCGTGGCGGCTTGCGCTGGCTGATTATGGGCAGCGCGCTGATTTTCGTGCTTGAACGCCTCGGGGTATCGGCGACGGTGCTCTGGACGGCGTTGTCCGGCTTCGTGGCCGTGGCGGCGGTGGCGTTCTTCGCCATGTGGAGCGTGCTCTCCAACCTGCTCTGCGCGATTTTGATCTTCACCGTCGGGCCGTTTCGCCTGGGCGATGTGGTGGAGTTGGTGGACACCACCGACAAACCTGGGGTCAAGGGCCGGGTGGTGGCCATTAACCTGCTCTACACCACGCTGATCGAAGCCGAAGAGCTCGGCACCGGTAGCGCTATGGTGCAAGTGCCCAACAGCCTGTTCTTCCAGCGCTCGGTGCGCCGCTGGCGCGGCAGCGATGGCCTGCCTTTGGGCCTGGGCGACCGCTAGCCCTTCCTTGTTGCACGCAAAAATATCGATAGTCATTCGCCCAGCGGCGCATTAGCTTAGACGGCTGTAACAAGTCTTAGCCGAGGTGTGTGATGGTGCTTGAAACATGGCTGGCGTTCTTCGCCGCGTGCTGGGTGATTAGCCTTTCCCCTGGCGCGGGTGCCATTGCGTCGATGTCCTGCGGGTTGCAGTACGGTTTTTGGCGCGGCTATTGGAATGCCCTGGGCCTGCAACTGGGCCTGGCGTTGCAGATCGCGATTGTCGCCGCCGGAGTGGGCGCGGTGCTCGCCGCTTCTTCGACGGCGTTCTATGCCATCAAGTGGTTCGGCGTGGCTTACCTGGTGTTCCTGGCCGTCAAGCAATGGCGCGCGCTACCCAGCGAGATAAGCGACGACGCCAGCATCCGCCCCATCGGCAAACCCCTGGCCCTGGTGTTCCGTGGCTTTTTGGTGAACATCAGCAACCCCAAGGCTCTGGTGTTCATGCTTGCGGTGCTGCCGCAGTTCATCAACCCGCACGCACCGTTGGTGGCGCAGTACCTGACCCTGGGCGTGACCATGGTGGTGGTCGATTTGATCGTGATGGCCGGTTACACCGGGTTGGCTTCCAAGGTGCTGCGCCTGTTGCGCACACCCAAGCAGCAAAAGCGCATGAACCGCACCTTCGCCGGCTTGTTCATCGGCGCGGCAGCCTTCATGGCCACCTTGCGCCGCGCTCCGGTCTAGCCCCCCAAAATCCTTTGTGGGAGCGGGCTGGCCAAGAGCGGTTCAGCGCAAAATCACCGGCGCCGTGTCACGGGGCAGGTTGTTGCGCGGGGCTTGCTCAGGTTGGCCGTAGTCGGCGCCGATCAGCTGTTCCTTCAACTGATTCGCCACGTCCTCGCCCAGGGCCTTGGACACGTCGCGCACCACCCGTGGGCGGTTCAGCGAGACCCGAACGTCGCGGCTCTTCACCAATTTGGTGTCCTGGCCTTCACCCATGGCGGTAAAGGCCGAGGTGATTTCGTAGGTCTTGGTGTTTATCAGGCTGAAATCCGCCACCAGGCTCAGGCCCAGGATCGCCGAGTAGCTGTCGGTGTTGTCCAGGGCGGTGATATCGCGGGTGAAGTCGATGTCCGACAGGGTGCCGAACAGCACGTAGTCCGCGCCCTTGAAGTTGCCGGCCTTGATCCGCTTGATGACGTCGTACACGTCCTCGCGCGACTTGGCGGTGTACGGCGTGCCCTGAATCAGTTGGAACATGCCGGACTTGAGAATCTCGCCCTTGATGTCACCGCTGAATTTGCGCAGCTCGGTTTGCTCGATGTAGCTGGTGCTGCTCTCGAACTCGTTGTAGCTCGACGAACCGCTGGCGTTGTACAGGCCAGCCTGGGACTGGCTGGCAGCAGAAACGATGTGGATGTATTGCTCCACCCGTTCCTGGTAGGCCAGGTCGGTCACGGCGACTTTCGGTGCGGCCTGGGCGGCAAAGGCGCACGCCAGGCTGATGATGCCAATCCATGCACGCATTGCTTAGCGCTCCGTGGTCTTGCGGATCTCTTTTTCGTCCATCCATTCAGCCAGGCCGCTTTCGACGTCGATCAATTGCAGGCTGAATTTGTAGAACACGTCTTTGTAGTCGCTGCTGCGCTTGACGATCGAGCTGATCGAGCCTTCAAGACGGTATTTGGCGGCGATCATGTTGCCGGTCTTGGCCACGGTGTTTTTCTTGTACAGGCCGCTCTGGTTTTGCAGCTTGAGCTGGTCGACCTGGTTCTGCATCGCGGTGTTGTCGCTGGCGAAGCGGGCGGTGCCGGACTTCATCAGTTGGGTTTTGATCGAGGTGGTGATCTCGCGGGTATCGATGTACTCGCTGGTCTTGTTCTTCACATCGTAGACCTGCACCACCGGGCGACCTTGCAGGATGCCGGACTGCGCCAGGGAACGGGTCATGGTTTCGGCGATCATTTGCAGGTCGGTGGAACCGAACTCGTTGGTCACCAGCTCCACAGCCTTGGTGTCGCCGTAGCCGATGTTCTTGCCGCCCAGTACGGGCGAATTATTGGCGCAGCCGCTGGCCAGCAGGGCGACGACGGCGAGAAACGAAATGCGTGCAAACATGGGAAAGCTCTCTAGAAACGGGTCGTTGGGGGCCTTAAGGCGTTTTGATTTCCAGGCGGAAATCCACGGCTTTGGGTGTCGGCGCAATGGCCGGCAGGAAACTGGTCTGGGTGCCGTAGAGGGTCAGGCTTTTCCAGGTTTCCTCTTCGCCCACCGGGAAGCCTTCGGGGCCGAGCCAGGCGAAGCGGTAGTACATGGTTTTGTTGTTGTAGCTGGTGTTACTCAACTGCACGTTGACTGTGAGGAAGCCGTTTTCACGGGCCACGCGCATAGCGCCGACCACGATGTTTTTCAGCTTGCCCATGGACACGACTTTGCTGGCCGCGCTACCGGGTTCCGGCGGCGGGGTGGCGCACCCGGCCAGCAAGGCCAGGGCGACGACGGCGAGGACTTTCAAACGCATGGCGACTCTCTGCTTAAGGTTGTTTGAGGCTGGCGACGGCTGCGGCGCTGCTGTTGGGCACTACCTGAGCATCGACGCCACTGGCGAAGGCCTGGTTGCCGACCACGCGCACGGCGATCACTTGGTAGGGTTGCTCGACCTTCACCTTGACCACCGCCCCGCCCAGGGCGTTGGGCAGGGTCAGGTGGTGCTCGCCCTTGGCCATGCGCAGGCGCACGACCTGGGTGTTGTCCGGCAGGGTGCGCCAGGTGCGGGTGTCGGCGCCTTCCATCACGGCCGAGGCAATACCCATCGCCAGGCCGGCCAGCGGGCTGCTGTCGTTCATCTGCTTTTGCGCCACGCCACGGCTGATGGCCCGCACGCTGGTACGCAGGATGATCCCCGGCATGTCATCGCGCAGGGCGCGGCGCGACATGGCGGTGGTGCTGTTGAGCGCGGTCAGGTCGTGTTGCTGGTTGTCGATGCCGATCTGGCTGAACGCAGCGGTCGAGGTGTCGGGCTTGATGATCGGGAACGACAGCGGGGTAATCACCAGGTTGCCGCTGATGGGCAGGGGCAGGGGAATGCGGATCGAGTCGCGGGCCGGCGCCAGGCCGCTTTGCACCACGATCAGGATGTCGCTGTCCTGGGCCTTGCTGGCCGGTTTGTCGAGGTTCAGCAGGGCTTTTTCCAGCAGCGGCGTGTTGGGGCGTAGCTCGGCGGCCTTGCGGTAGCCCGGTGCGGCGAGGTCACGCTCGCCCAGGGCTTCGTAGACGAAACCGGCCAGGTAATGGCTGAAGGCACTCTGGTAGCTGTTTTTCAGGCTGACCACGTCCGGCGCGTCGAGGCTGGCCACCGGGTAGCCTTGCAAATCCTTGTACTCGGTCTTGATTCCTTGCTGCTCGGCCTCGTCTTCGCGCTTGAGGTATTCCTTGTCGCGCAGCTCGGCGATCACCGCTTCGCGTTCGTGGGTTTTCTTGATCTCGGTGCGCGCGCCGTCGAAGTCGTTGACGGCCAGCAGGTTCAGGGCCATCTGCGTGGTCAGCATGACTTTTTCGTAGTCGTAGCCTTCGTAGCGACGCACCTTGTCGTTGACCAGGAAACTGCCGAATTGGGCCACGTACTTCTCGGTGTCGAACTTGACCGCATCTTCCCAGGCGCCGACCACTTTATCGGCGCTGCCCCAAGCGGCCTGGCTACCGCTCAGGTCGCCCTTGGCGCGCAGCAGCTCGCCCTTCTCGAAGTAATACAGCAGGTCTTTGTTTTCGCCGCTGTTGTTCTTCTCCAGCAGGGTCAACGCCGCCTCGACATTGCCGCGGGTCAAGTGCTGGTTGGTTTCCTGGAGTTCGGAGTCGTAGCTGCGAAAGGCCGAACAACCGGCCAGCAGGGTCGCTGCGCTGAGCGCGAGCACGGTAAGGGCGCGGGATGCCATCGAGTTACTTCTTCCCTGAACGTAGACAGCCGAGTGTGCTGGTCGGGCTGGAGGAACCAATTGGCGTAAGGCCAATTCCTCATAAAAAGAGGAGCTTAAATGCCCGGTCGCGATAACGAGGGCGGCGCATTATAAGGGCCGAAGATGGCCATGTAATGGCTTTTTAATTCCGTTTTGAGACGTGGTGCCATCATTCATGTTTGGCGCCACTCGCCCGATTTCCTCCCGGTTCATGCCCTTAGCGCCATGAACCCCGTGAGCAAACCCTTATCGAAGTCTTCCGCCGGTCGCCACTTGCCTGATTCCTCACTGGTTTAGGTCCTTGGTCCCACGAACCTCTTGAGCAAACCCTTATCGAAGTCTCCCGCCGGTCGCCACTTGCCTGATTCCTCACGGGTTTAGGTCCCTGGTCCCACGAACCCCTTGAGCAAACTCTTATCGAAGTGAACAATATGTTACTTATTGTTTCCAGGTGAGAATCATTCATGACTGCCTTTTCCCGCGCCCTGGGCTGGCTGGTGCTGCCGATCCTGATCGCCAGCAGCCCGCACCTGCTGGCCGATACCGTCGAAGGTGCGCCCCAGGCGCTGCATTTGCTCGACTACATCGGCGCCGATTACCCAGCCACGGTGGAGGCGGGCCAGGTGATCGACGAGTCTGAGTACCGCGAGCAAGTGGAATTCCTCGGCGTGCTGCAAGGCGCGGTCGCCGAGCTGCCGGCCAAGGCGCAAAAAACCGAGCTGGAACAAGGCATCGCCCGCCTCAAGGCCGCCGTGGTTGCCCGCGAGGACGGCAGCGCCGTGGCCCGCCAGGCACGGCAACTGGGCGCGCAACTGGCGGCGGCCTATGAAGTCAGCCAGGCGCCGATCATCACCCCCGACCCCACGCGTGGCGCGCCGCTCTACGCCCAGCATTGCTCGGTGTGCCACGGCGCCAGCGGCGTCGGCGATGGCCCGGCGGGCGTGGGCCTGACCCCGCCGCCCGCCAACCTGCGGGACGCGGCGCGGCTTGATCGCCTGAGCCTCTACGGCATCTTCAGCACCCTTGGCCTGGGCGTGGAGGGCACCGACATGCCGTCCTTCGCCGACCAATTGGATGAGCGCCAACGTTGGGACCTGGCCACCTACATCGCCGGTTTCAGCAGCGACCCGGCCCAGGCCAAAAGCGCCGAGGCCTTCAACCTCGCCGACCTGGCGCGCCAGACTCCCGCTGAAGTGCTGGCCGCCCAAGGCCCGGCCGCGGCCGCCACCTTCCGTGCCCAGCGCGCGCAGCCGCCGCAGGTCAAGCGCGGCCCCGGGCAGTTGCTCGACTACACCGCCGCGACCCTGGACAAAAGCCTGACGGCCTACCGCGCCGGCGACCACGAGCAGGCCTACGACCTCTCGGTGGCGGCGTACCTGGAAGGGTTCGAGCTGGTGGAAAGCTCCCTGGATAACGTCAACGCCAACGTGCGCAAAGACACCGAGAAATCCCTGATGGCCTACCGGCAGGCGTTGCAGGACGGCTTGCCGCTGGAGCAGGTCGAACAGCGCCTGGGCGCGGCCAAGGCCAAGCTCACCGAGTCGGCCGGGTTGCTGGGCAGCGACGGCTTGAGCTGGTCGCTGAGCTACATCTCCGGGTTGCTGATCCTGCTGCGCGAAGGCCTCGAAGCGATTCTGGTACTGGCGGCGATCCTCGCCTTCCTGCGCAACACCGGCCAGCAATCGGCGGTGCGCAGCGTCAACATCGGCTGGGGCTTGGCCTTGCTGGCGGGCCTGGCGACCTGGGCGCTGGCCGCCTATGTGATCGACGTCAGCGGCGCCCAACGCGAATTGCTCGAAGGCTGCACGGCGCTGTTTGCCAGCGTCATGGTGCTGTGGCTCGGCGTGTGGATGCACGACTGCCGCCACGCAGCAGCCTGGCAGGACTACATCAAAAGCAGCCTGGTGGGCGGAGGCGGGCGTTTCGGCTTTGCGATCCTGGCGTTCTTCTCGGTGTACCGCGAACTGTTCGAGGTGATCCTGTTCTACGAAACCCTGTGGCTGCAGGCCGGCCCCGCGGGCCATGACGCAGTCATCGCCGGCGGCGCCACGGCCCTGGTGCTGTTGATCGGCCTGGCCTGGGTGATCCTGCGCGGTTCGGCGAAGCTGCCGCTGGCGCTGTTCTTCGGCATCAACGCGGCGCTGTTGTGCGCGTTGTCGGTGGTGTTCGCCGGCCATGGCGTCAAAGCCCTGCAAGAAGCGGGGATCTTCGGCACCCGCCCGGTGGCGTTCTTTGACTTCGACTGGCTGGGCATCCACGCCGACGCTTACTCCCTGAGCGCACAGGTCGTGGCCATCATCGCCATCGTCGTGCTCTACAGCCGCAGCCGCGTGGCGGACAAACGGCGGGTGCAGGTGTAGGCCACCCTAACCCCTTGTGGGAGCGAGCCTGCTCGCGATGGCGGCAGGTGTTCCAGCCTCATCGCGGGCAAGCCCATACACAGGCTTGCTCCCACAAGAAGGGATTTTGCAGCCAGATCGCCCTCATTCCCGGCGCAAAGCCTTGTGCCATCAGGTAATGCGTTCCAGTTATATAAAAATTCTTAAATAGTATTTTTAAGAATATCTGCCGCTCACTACTATCTGCTCCAAGCCACACGCAGTGCCGCCACTGCCGGGCACATCTCATTCAGGAGCAGCACCATGAGCGCATCTCTACGTAGCGTTGACGGCCAGGACGAAGCAGCCATTTTGCGCGAGATCCAAAGCGCCCTGCGCGACCTGCGCTTTGGCGCAGTGGAAATCACCGTGCACAACGCGCAAGTGGTCCAGATCGAACGCAAAGAGAAATTCCGTTTGCAGAACCCCGGCACCAAGCCGAGCTGAACTGCCGCACGCCAACCGGACCACCGCAGGGCACGCCCATGACCCCAGCCAGCAGCTACACCAGCGTTCAAGCACGAATGCGGGCCTGAAGCGCCATAAGAACAGCCAACACTAAAAAATTTCAGGAGCTTCACTATGTCGTCGATTCGCCGTTACGCGTTGGCCGCCCTGGCCAGTGCCGTTTTTGCTGGTTCTGCAGTGGCCAAGGATTACGAGCTGCTCAACGTCTCCTACGACCCGACCCGCGAGCTGTATCAGGAATACAACGCCGAGTTCATCAAGTTCTGGCAGCAGGACCACGCCGGCGACAACGTCAAGATCCAACAGTCCCACGGTGGCTCGGGCAAGCAGGGCCGCGCCGTGATCGATGGCCTGCGCGCCGACGTGGTGACCCTGGCCCTGGCCGGTGACATCGACGAAGTCGCCAAATTGGGCAAGAGCCTGCCGCTGGACTGGCAAAAACGCCTGCCCGAAGCGAGCACGCCGTACACCTCGACCATCGTGTTCCTGGTGCGCAAGGGCAACCCCAAAGGCATCAAGGACTGGGGCGATTTGGTCAAGAACGGCGTGGAAGTCATCACCCCGAACCCGAAAACCAGCGGCGGTGCGCGCTGGAACTTCCTCGCGGCCTGGGCCTATGGCCTGAAGGCCGGCGGTAGCGAAGCCAAGGCGCAGGAATACGTCAAGGAGCTGTTCAAGCACGTGCCGGTGCTGGACACCGGCGCTCGCGGCTCGACCATCACCTTCGTCAACAACGGCCAGGGCGACGTACTGCTGGCCTGGGAAAACGAAGCCTTCCTGGCCCTCAAGGAAGACGGCGGCGCCGACAAGTTCGACATCGTCGTGCCGTCGCTGTCGATCCTCGCCGAGCCGCCCGTGGCGGTGGTGGACAAGAACGCCGAGAAAAAGGGCAACGCGCAAATCGCCGAGGCCTACCTCAAGCACCTGTACAGCCCAGCCGGCCAGGAAATCGCGGCGAAGAACTTCTACCGCCCGCGTGACGCCGCAGTGGCCGCCAAGTACGCCCAGCAATTCCCGAAACTGGACCTGGTGACTATCGACAAAGACTTCGGCGGCTGGAAGACTGCCCAACCGAAATTCTTCAACGACGGTGGTGTGTTCGACCAGATCTACACCGCGCAGTAAGCCAGGCAACCGCTAGGAGCGGGGCTATGCGGGGGCTGATATCCGAGCCTGCGCATAGCCCCGCTCCTAGCGTTGCATCTACCCGCTAACCAAGGACTTTTATGTCGCGTCGTATCTCCCCCGTCATACCCGGCTTCGGGCTGACGCTGGGCTACACCTTGGTGTACCTCAGCCTGATTGTGCTTATTCCGCTGGCGGCGATGTTCGTCCATGCCGCCCAACTCACCTGGGATCAGTTCTGGGCCATCATTTCCGCGCCGCGGGTCATTGCGGCGCTCAAGCTGAGTTTCGGTACGGCGCTGTACGCCGCGATCATCAACGGCATCATCGGTACGCTGTTGGCCTGGGTGCTGGTGCGCTACACCTTCCCCGGGCGCAAGGTCATCGACGCGATGATCGACCTGCCATTCGCCCTGCCCACCGCCGTTGCCGGCATCGCCCTGACCGCGCTCTACGCGCCCAGCGGCCTGGTGGGGCAGTTCGCCACTGACCTGGGCTTCAAAATCGCCTACACGCCCCTGGGCATCACCCTGGCGCTGACCTTCGTCACCCTGCCGTTCGTGGTGCGCACGGTGCAACCGGTGCTGGCCGACATCCCCCGCGAAGTCGAAGAAGCCGCTGCGTGCCTGGGCGCCAAGCCGTGGCAGGTGTTCCGCCACATCCTCGTGCCCGCGCTGTTACCGGCCTGGCTGACCGGGTTCGCCCTGGCGTTTGCCCGTGGCGTGGGCGAGTACGGCTCGGTGATTTTCATCGCCGGCAACATGCCGATGAAAACCGAGATTTTGCCGCTGCTCATCATGGTCAAGCTCGACCAATACGACTACACCGGCGCCACCTCCATCGGCGTGCTGATGCTGGTGGTTTCCTTCGTCCTGCTGCTGCTCATCAACTTGCTGCAGCGGCGCATCGAACGACCTTAAGGAGGCGCACACATGTCCCAATCGTCTATTGCTGCCTCCACCAACGCCGCCCGCCGGGGCAGCGCCGGTTCGCGCCGGGTGCTGATCGGCCTGGGCTGGCTGATTTTTGCCCTGTTCCTGCTGCTGCCGCTGTTTATCGTGGTGTCCCAGGGGCTGAAACTGGGCCTGGGGGCGTTTTTTGCCGCGATCTTTGAGCCGGATGCCTTGTCGGCCCTCAAGCTGACGGTGATCGCGGTGCTGATCTCGGTGCCGCTGAACCTGGTGTTCGGCGTCAGCGCCGCGTGGTGCGTGAGCAAATACTCGTTCCGTGGCAAGAGCATGCTGGTGACCCTGATCGACCTGCCGTTCTCGGTGTCGCCGGTGATCGCGGGCCTGGTCTACGTGCTGATGTTCGGCGCCCAGGGCTTTTTCGGCCCGTGGCTGTCGGACCACGACATCCAGATCGTCTTCGCGCTGCCGGGCATCGTGCTGGCCACCATCTTCGTCACCGTGCCGTTCGTGGCCCGTGAACTGATCCCGCTGATGCAGGAGCAGGGCACCCAGGAAGAAGAGGCGGCGCGCCTGTTGGGCGCCAACGGCTGGCAGATGTTCTGGCATGTCACCGTGCCGAACATCAAATGGGGCCTGATCTACGGCGTGGTGCTGTGTACCGCGCGGGCCATGGGCGAGTTCGGCGCGGTGTCGGTGGTGTCCGGGCACATCCGCGGCGTGACCAACACCCTGCCGCTGCATGTCGAGATTCTCTACAACGAATACAACCACGTCGCCGCGTTTGCGGTGGCGAGTCTGCTGCTGATCCTGGCGCTCTTCATCCTGCTGCTCAAGCAGTGGAGCGAGAACCGTATTAACCGCCTGCGCGCCGGTGCGGCTGAGGAATAACCCATGTCGATCGAAGTCCGTAACGTCAGCAAGAACTTCAACGCCTTCAAGGCGCTCAACAGCATCAACCTGGATATCAACAGCGGCGAACTGGTGGCCTTGCTCGGCCCCTCCGGCTGCGGCAAAACCACCTTGCTGCGCATCATCGCGGGCCTCGAAACCCCGGACGAGGGCAGCATCGTGTTCCACGGTGAAGACGTCTCGGGCCATGACGTGCGCGATCGCAACGTCGGTTTCGTGTTCCAGCACTACGCCTTGTTCCGCCACATGACCGTGTTCGACAACGTCGCCTTCGGCCTGCGCATGAAACCGAAAAACCAGCGCCCGAGCGAAAGCCAGATCGCGGTCAAGGTCCATGAGCTGCTGAACATGGTGCAACTGGATTGGCTCAGCGACCGCTACCCCGAGCAGCTTTCCGGTGGCCAGCGCCAGCGGATCGCCCTGGCCCGCGCCCTGGCGGTGGAGCCCAAGGTGTTGCTGCTGGACGAGCCCTTCGGCGCCCTCGACGCCAAGGTGCGCAAGGAGCTGCGCCGCTGGCTGGCGCGCCTGCACGAAGACATCAACCTGACTTCGGTGTTCGTCACCCACGACCAGGAAGAAGCCATGGAAGTGGCCGACCGCATCGTGGTGATGAACAAGGGCGTGATCGAGCAGATCGGCTCGCCGGGCGAGGTCTACGAAAACCCGGCCAGCGACTTCGTCTACCACTTCCTCGGCGACTCCAACCGCTTGCACCTGGGCGAAGACCAACACCTGCTGTTCCGCCCCCACGAAGTGTCGCTGTCGCGCCATGAACTGGAAGACCACCACGCCGCGCAAGTGCGCGACATCCGCCCCCTCGGCGCCACCACCCGGGTGACCCTCAAGGTCGAAGGCCAGAGCGAGCTGATCGAAGCCGAAGTGGTCAAGGACCACGACAGCCTCACCGGTTTGACGCGGGGCGAGACGCTGTTCTTCAAGCCCAAGGTCTGGCAAAAGGCCTAGGCCGTTGGGCGCGGGCTTGCCCGCAAGGCGCTGCCTCAGGCAGCGAAGAGGTGGGATGTACCGCCGCCATCGCGGGCAAGGCCCGCTTCCACAGTTGAACTGTGGTGTGGGTGGGGTTTTGATTTTCCCTCTGTGGGAGCGAGCCTGCTCGCGATGGCGGCCTGAGTGGCAGGGGTAAGACAGTTGCTCCCCCAGCGCTTGTGTCCGCGCCTACTTGACCGGCCCGGCGCGTTCTTCGATGGCGCGCTGGAGGTCGTGGCGCAGGCCCAGCAGGAAGGCCAGCTCCGCCACCACGAACAGCGGGCCGACAATCAGCCCAGTGACGTCATCGACGAACGCCGGTTTGCGGCCTTCGTAGTAATGGCCGACAAACTGGATCGCCCAGCCGATCACAAATAACCCCACGCCACTGCCCAGCCATACCCCGGTGCTCTGTTGCGCCATGGCGTTGCCTAGCCAAACGGATAGGCCCAAGAGCACGCTCATCAGTACGCCAAGCCGTATTTCCAGGCGCAGGTAGAACCCCGCCGACGCCAGGGCCAGCAGTACCGCTGGTGACAGCCAGAGCCCGGCCAGCGGCCATTGCGGGCGTGACAGCAGGACCGCCACGGCGACCACGATCAGCGGGATGCCGATGAAGTGGCTGGCGATATTGCGCCGGTCGCGGTGGTAGGCGGCGTATTGACTGAGGTGGTCGACGAGGCTTTTCATTGTTGTTTCCTCCTGTAGGGCGCTGGATCATGCCCTGCGGCTCATCCTGGCTCTGTCGGCCAGGCGACAATCAAGACGGGGTTTTCATGGATATGCGGGCGTGGAGTCAATGTCTGTCCCAGGGGCAGTGGTTCAGTCGAGTGCCTGCGCCTTTTCAGGATAGCCTGCTGACCCGCGCCCGGGTGCGGCGCCTGGCGCCGGGGCAGCGGCTGTTCCAGCGCGGCGACCCGCCGTGCGGGCTGTACGCGGTGCTCGAAGGCGCGGTGCGCGTGGGCGGAGTCAGTGAGGAGGGCAAGGAGGCGCTGCTGGCCCTGGTGGAAGCGCCGCAGTGGTTCGGCGAGATCGGTGTGTTCGATGGCCGCCCGCGCACCCACGACGCCTACGGCGTGGGCCACTGCATCCTGCTGCATGTGCCCCAGGCGACCCTGCATGCCCTGCTGGAGGAACAGCCCCAGCACTGGCGGGCGCTGGCCTTGTTGATGAGCCAGAAGCTGCGCCTGACCTTCATCAGCCTTGAACAGCGCAGCCTGATGCCCGCCGCCGCCCGGGTCGCCCACCGTTTGCTGTTGATCGCCGAAGGCTACGGCCAGACCGAACCACCGCTGCGCGCCTTGCAACTGCCCCAGGAGCAGTTGGCGCTGATGCTGTCGCTGTCGCGCCAGACCACCAACCAGTTGCTCAACGACTTGCAGAGCCAGGGCATCGTGCGGCTCAACTACGGCGCAATCGAAGTGCTGGACCTCGCCCGCCTGCGCGCCGCGGCAAGCCCCGCCGTGTAGCAAGCGGGCCCACAGAAGGAAAATGAAAATCCCACCCACATCACTGTTCAACTGTGGGAGCGGGCTCTGCCCCCGATTGCAATCTGTCAGGCACTGAAGGGGTGCTGATGTACCGCTATCGCGCGCAGGTGCTCAGCGCAACCCATCGCGAAACTGCCCCGGGGTCATGCCGGTCCAGCGTTTGAAGGCGCGGCTGAAGCTGCTGGTGTCGGCAAACCCGAGCAGGTAGCTGATTTCGCTCAGCGAGCACTGCGGGTCGCGCAGGTGCAGCAGGGCCGCGTTTTCCCGGCATTCATTGAGTAGGTTGTCGAAGCGGCAGCCCTCGTCCGCCAGGTGGCGTTGCAGGCTGCGCAGGCTCAGGTGCATGGCCTGGGCGATGCTTTCGGCCGAGGGTTCGCCTTCGGGCAGGCGTGCTTCGATGGCGGCGCGCACTTTGCGCTCCCAAGTCAGCGGGCGCAGTTGGGCGAGGGTGCGCTTGAGCACGGTTTCGTTGTGTTCGGCCAGTTCCGGGTTGGCGTCGTCCAGGTGGCTGTCGAAATCCTGGTGGGCGAACTCCAGGCGATCTTCCTCGGCGCCAAAGAACACCGGGGCGCGGAACACCCGGTGCCAGGGCTCGGGGTCGGCTGGGGCGGCGCGGCGCAGGTACACCGCCAGGGGCGCGTAGTCGCGGCCCAGGCGATTACGGCAGGTGCGCACGTAGATCGCGGCAAAGGCGTCGATGGCTTCTGGTGCCGGCGCGGTACGGTCGCTGGGTTGGCGCAAGTGAAAGCAATAGCGGTCGGGGGTGCGGCTCAGCTCCAGCTCCAGGGCATCGCTGACCACTGTGTGATAACGCACGATGCGCTCGAACACTTCCCGCAGGCTGCCGCTGGCCACCAGCGCATAGCCCAGGGCATGGAAGGTGGTCGGGCTGACGAACCGCGATACCCGCAGGCCCAGGGCCGGGTCGCCGCTGGCTTGCACCGCCAACGCCCACAGGCGCGTGGTGCCGGTAACCGGGTAGCGGGCGTTGGGGTCGTCCATCCATTGCGGGTCCAGGCCCGCCTCGCGGCACAGGGCCGTGCTGTCCAGGTCAAGGGCGTCGAGCTGCTTGCGCAGGGCGCGGGTCCAACTGGCGAGGATGGTGGGTTCGATCATGATGGTTGGCGCCTGGGGTCAACAGGTTGGCGTTCACGGCTACTCTGCCTGGCGCGGCGCCGGGGCAGGATGGGAGCGTCAATGACCAGAGGATGGAAGCATGCACGCCAATAGCGCAAGCCCCGAGCGCCAGAATGCACAACAACGAGCAGCGCACATACGCGAAGTGGTGCTGGCCAAAGGCATGGAACTGCGCCAACGCTACCCGGTTCTCAACCACCAGGACGCCTTGGGCGCGGCCATCCTGGCCTTTGCCCTGGCCGGGATGATCGGCTCGGCGGCGCTCTACATCACGGGCCACATGGCGTGGTGGGTGTGCCTGCTGCTCAACGCCTTTTTCGCCTCCTTGACCCATGAGCTGGAACACGACCTGATCCACAGCATGTACTTTCGCAAGCAACGCGTGCCCCACAACCTGATGCTGGCGCTGGTCTGGCTGGCGCGCCCGAGCACCATCAACCCGTGGATCCGCCGCCACCTGCACCTCAACCACCACAAGGTGTCGGGCAGCGAGGCCGACATGGAGGAGCGCGCCATCACCAACGGCGAACCCTGGGGCCTGGCACGGCTGCTGATGGTTGGCGACAACATGATGTCCTCGCTGATCCGCATGCTGCGGGCCAAGACCTGGGCGCAAAAGCGCAGCATCTTCATGCGCACGCTCAAGGTCTACGCGCCGCTGGCGCTACTGAACTGGGGCACCTGGTACGTGTTCCTCGGCTTTCACGGCGCCAATGGCGTGGCCGCGTTGCTGGGTGCGCCTATCGAATGGTCGGCGACCACCCTGGCGGTGATGCAGGGGGTGGATATCGCCGTGGTGGTGCTGGTCGGCCCCAACGTGCTGCGCACCTTTTGCCTGCACTTTGTCAGCTCCAACATGCACTACTACGGCGACGTGGAGCGGGGCAACGTGATCCAGCAGACCCAAGTCCTCAACCCCTGGTGGCTGTGGCCGTTGCAGGCGTTCTGCTTCAACTTCGGCAGCAGCCACGGCATTCACCATTTCGTGGTCAAGGAACCCTTCTACATCCGCCAGTTGACGGTGCCCGTGGCCCACAAGGTGATGGCCGAGATGGGCGTGCGTTTCAATGACCTGGGCACGTTCGCACGGGCCAACCGCTTGCAGGCCCCTCCGGTAGCCAGCGGGCTCGCCCGCGCGGGGTTGCGCAGCAACCCTTAGGAAGGCGGACGGCTTTGCCGCCGAGCGCGGGCGAGCCCGCTGACTACAGGGGGGGCATCGCGCAAGCTCAATTGCAGGGCCGCGAGCCATTTCACCAGGTCTTGCGGGTGGTGCCGGGGTGGAGGGGGTGCGCTTGCCATTGGCGGTGCCGTCCGTGGAGGGTGTGGGGTGTGATTCTGAGCAAAAGCCGTAGTTCCTTGGAGGGCCCTGGCAAAAACCAGAGCCCTCCTACGCCCGCCAGAAAAATAGCCGTCAGATTCCATCCCGGCCAATGCCCGGGTCATTCTTTTAGCCCCCGCCCTTTTTAGTGCGGCCAATGCCAGGCCGGTTGATCCAGCGCTTTTTGGCCGACGATTTCGGTCTGGCCGAAGTTTTTTTCCAGCACGATGCAGTTGCACTCAGGGTCCTGCTGTAAGGCCGCGATCAAGCGCCGGGCATGGGATACCACCCACACCTGGCAATGCTGCGAGACGCGGATAATCAGGCGCGCCAGGGCCGGCAGCAGGTCCGGGTGCAGGCTGGTTTCCGGCTCGTTGAGCACCATCAGGCTGGGCGGGCGCGGGGTCAGCAGCGCAGCGATCAGCAGCAGGTAGCGCAAGGTGCCGTCCGACAGCTCGGCGGCGGACAGCGGGCGCAGCAACCCTTGCTGATGGAACTCGATGGCGAAACGCGCCCCCGGCAGCGGGTCGATATTGACCCGCGCACCGGGGAACGCATCGCTGATGGCCGCGTGCAGGGCCTGGGCATCGCCGATCTCGATGATGGTTTGCAGCGCCGCCGCCAGGTCGCGGCCATCGTGGTGCAGCACCGGCGTGCGCGTGCCCAGTTGGGGCTGGCGCACGGGGGCCTCGGCGTCGCTGCGAAAGTGATCGTAAAAACGCCAGCGGCGGATGAACTCACGCATATGCAGCACCTCGGGCGAGGCGCGCAGGCTGCCGACCTGGTCGAACAGGCTGTCGAACTCCGGCGTGTGCTGGGCCAGCACGTCCCAGGCGCGGCCCTCGCGGGCGCGAACCATCGGGCCGTTGCGTTCCACCAACAGGCTGGCGGGGCGGTACACCGGGCCAGACCAGATGGCTTCGTGCTTGATCTGCGGGTCGAGGGCAAACTGCGACCGGCTCGGTGTCGGCAAGCCCAGGGCAATGGCGTAGCCGAAATCCTCTGCGGTGAACCCCAGGTGCAAACGCACCGGGCCGCTGCGCACGCTGGCCTCGATGGGCACCTCGCCGTTGCGCATGCGCCGGCTGACGGACGCCGGCCCGGCCCAAAAGGTCGATTCCAGCCCACCCTCGCGGGCCAGGGCGTTGACCACCCCGCCCTGGGCCGTTTCGGCCAACAGGCGCAAGGCCCGGTACAGGTTGGACTTGCCGCTGCCGTTGGGGCCGGTAATCAGGTTCAACCGCCCCAGGGGGATCACCAGATTGTTGATAGAGCGGTAATTGGCCACCGCGAGGGTTTGGAGCATGGCAAGGTCCTATGGCTGTGTTGCCCTCACCCCTGTGGGAGCGGGCTCTCCCGCGATGAGGCCGGTACATTCACCGCAGGGCGAGGGGCCGATAGACCGCCCTGGCGCGCCAGCCCGCTCTTACAGGGGAAGGGAGATTTCGTGGCCGCTGAACATAGCATGGGCCTGCCGTCATGCAGAGACGGAACCCTGATCTAAGCTCACAGTCGCATAGTCACTTGCTCGCTTGTATCGCCGCCAAGGAGTCTGCATGGCCGGTTGTGTATCTAAAGGATTATTGGCTCTGGTTGTGCTGTTGTCCCTCGCTGCCTGCGGGGACAAGCCGGCCGTCGAGAAGGCGCGGCCGCGGGTGTATGTGCAGGAGGTGCGGCCCACCGACTTTGCCGCGTCCGTGACCCTCACCGGCGATGTGCAGGCGCGGGTGCAGACCGAGTTGTCGTTTCGCGTGGGCGGCAAGATCATCCAGCGCTTCGTGAATGTCAGCGACCGGGTGACGGCCCGGCAAGTGCTGGCGCGCCTGGACCCCAAGGACTTGCAGATCAATGTCGATTCGGCCCGCGCCCAGGTCGCCGCCGAGCAGGCGCGGGTGGCCCAGGCCAGCGCGGCGTTCGTGCGCCAGCAAAAACTCCTGCCCAAGGGCTACACCAGCCAGAGCGAATACGACGCCGCGCAAGCCGCCCTGCGCAGCAGCCAGAGCGCCCTGGTGGCCGCCCAGGCGCAACTGGCCAACGCCCGTGAGCAACTGAGCTACACCGAGCTGGTGGCTGACGCGCCGGGGGTGATTACCGCGCGCCAGGCTGAAGTGGGCCAAGTGGTGCAGGCCACGGTGCCGATTTTCAGCCTGGCCCGCGATGGCGAACGGGACGCGGTGTTCAACGTTTACGAGTCGCTGTTGATGGCGCCGCCGAGCGACCAGACGCTGGTGGTCAGCCTGCTGGACAACCCGGCGGTCAAGACCACCGGCAAAGTGCGCGAAGTCACCCCGGCGGTGTCGGCGCAGACCGGCACCGTGCAGGTCAAGGTCAGCCTCGGCGAGTTGCCGGCGGGCATGGACCTGGGCTCGGTGGTCAGCGTCACGGCCCGGGCGCCGAGCCTGGCCAGCGTCGAACTGCCCTGGTCAGCCCTGACCAAGTACGAAAGCGCACCCGCCGTGTGGTGGGTCGATGACGACGGCAAGGCGCAGTTGCGCCCGGTCACCGTGGCGCGCTACCTCACCGGCAAGGTCATCATCAGCGCGGGGCTTGAGGCAGGGGAAAAAGTCGTCACTGCCGGTGGCCAGTTATTGCACCCGGGCATGCGCGTCGAGATCGCCACGCCCCCCACCTCCCAGGGAGACGCGCCATGAAGCCCATCCCCTGGCTGTTGGCCGCCAGCCTGTCGCTGGCCGCGTGTTCCAAAGAGGCGCCGGCGCCCGAGCCGGTGCGCCCGGTGTTGTGGGTGCAGGTGCAACCCTTGGCCGAAGAAAGCCTGGGGCGTTTCGCCGGCAGCATCCAGGCGCGCTACGAAAGCAACATAGGCTTTCGCGTGCCGGGGCGCATCGCCAGCCGTAATGTCGATGTGGGCAGCGAAGTGGCCGATGGCGCGCTGCTCGCCACCCTCGACCCCACCGACCAACAGAACCAATTGCGTGCCGCCCAGGGCGACCTGGCGCGCATCGAGGCGCAGTGGATCAACGCCCAGGCCAATGCGCGCCGCCAGCAGCAGTTGTTCGACCGTGGTGTGGGCGCCCAGGCCCAACTGGACATCGCCCATACCGACCTGAAAACCACCGCCGCCTCCCTGGCCCAGGCGCGGGCGTCGGTCAACCAGGCCCGCGATCAATTGGCCTACAGCGAACTGCGCGCCGACCACGCGGCCATCGTCACCGCGTGGAATGCCGAGGCCGGGCAAGTGGTCGCGGCGGGCCAGCAAGTGGTCACCCTGGCGCGCCCCGACATCAAGGAAGCGGTGATCGACCTGCCCGATGTGCTCGTCGACCGTTTGCCCGCAGACGTCGTCTTCACCGTCGCCGCCCAGCTGGACCCGAGCATCAACAGCCTGGCCACCGTGCGCGAGATCGAACCCCAGGCGCAAAGCGCCACCCGCACCCGCCGCGCACGCCTGACCCTGGCCCAGGCGCCACAAGGCTTTCGCCTGGGCACGGCCATCAGCGTCACCCTCAGCTCCGCCATTGCACCCCGCATCGAGTTGCCCGCCAGCGCCGTACAAACGCTCGACGGCAAAACCCGGATCTGGGTGATCGACGACGCGACCCAAACCGTCGCCCCCCGTGACGTCAGCCTGCTCAGCCGCGACAGCGCCAGCGTGGTGCTGGCCGGCGGCGTGGTGGCAGGTGAGCGGGTGGTCAGTGCCGGTGTGAACAGCCTCAAGCCGGGGCAAAAAGTCAAAGTCGATAAGGACAGCCCACGATGAAAGGCAGCTTCAACCTCTCCGAATGGGCCCTCAAGCACCAGTCGTTTGTTTGGTATTTGATGTTCGTCGCGTTACTGATGGGGGTGTTCTCCTACCTCAACCTGGGCCGCGAGGAAGACCCGTCCTTCACCATCAAAACCATGGTGATCCAGACCCGCTGGCCCGGTGCGACCCAGGAGGAAACCCTTAAGCAGGTCACCGACCGCATCGAGAAAAAGCTCGAAGAGCTCGATTCCCTCGACTACGTGAAAAGCTACACCCGCCCCGGCGAGTCGACGGTGTTCGTGTTCCTGCGCGACACCACCAGTGCCAAGGACATCCCCGAAATCTGGTACCAGGTGCGCAAGAAGATCGACGACATTCGCGGCGACTTCCCCCGGGGCCTGCAGGGGCCGGGGTTCAACGATGAATTCGGCGATGTGTACGGCTCGGTCTACGCCTTCACCGCCGATGGCCTGTCGATGCGCCAGTTGCGCGACTACGTCGAGCAAGTGCGCGCCGAAATCCGCGAAGTGCCGAACCTGGGCAAGGTAGAGATGATCGGCGAGCAGGACGAAGTGCTCTACCTCAACTTCTCCACGCGCAAACTGGCGGCCCTGGGCATCGACCAGCGCCAAGTGGTGCAAAGCCTGCAAAGCCAGAACGCGGTGACCCCGGCCGGGGTGATCGACGCCGGGCCGGAGCGCATCTCGGTGCGCACCTCGGGGCAGTTCGCCTCGGAAAAAGACCTGGCCAACGTCAACCTGCGGCTCAACGACCGTTTCTATCGCCTGGCCGACATTGCTGAAATCAGCCGCGGCTACGTCGACCCGGCCACGCCCATGTTCCGCTTCAACGGCCAACCGGCCATTGGCCTGGCCATCGCCATGAAAAAGGGCGGCAATATCCAGGATTTCGGCAAGGCCCTGCATGCGCGCATGGACAGCCTCACCGCCGACCTGCCGGTGGGTGTGGGCGTGCACAAAGTTTCGGACCAGGCTGAAGTGGTGGAAGAAGCGGTGGGCGGCTTTACCAGTGCGTTGTTCGAGGCGGTGGTGATCGTGCTGATCGTCAGCTTCATCAGCCTGGGCGTGCGCGCCGGGCTGGTGGTGGCGTGCTCGATCCCGTTGGTGCTGGCCATGGTGTTCGTGTTCATGGAGTACAGCGGCATCACCATGCAGCGCATCTCCCTCGGCGCACTGATTATCGCCCTGGGCCTGTTGGTGGACGACGCGATGATTACCGTGGAAATGATGGTCACGCGCCTGGAAATGGGCGAAACCAAGGAGCAGGCCGCCACCTTCGCCTACACCTCCACGGCGTTTCCCATGCTTACCGGCACCCTGGTGACCGTGGCCGGTTTCGTGCCCATCGGCCTCAACGCCAGCTCCGCCGGGGAATACACCTTCACCCTGTTCGCGGTGATCGCGGTGGCCATGTTGGTGTCCTGGATCGTCGCCGTGCTCTTCGCCCCGGTGCTGGGCGTGCACATCCTCAGCGCCAAGGTTAAAGCCCACAACGCCGAGCCGGGCCGGGTCGGGCGCGCCTTCAACGGCGGGCTGCTGTGGTGCATGCGCAACCGCTGGTGGGCGATCGGCATCACCGTGCTGCTGTTTGTGCTGTCGGTGTTCTGCATGCGTTTTGTGCAGAACCAGTTCTTCCCCTCGTCCGACCGCCCGGAAATCCTGGTGGACCTGAACCTGCCGCAAAACGCCTCGCTGGATGAAACCCGCAAAGCCGTGGACCGCCTCGAAGCGACCCTCAAGGACGACCCCGACGTGCTGCGCTGGAGCACCTACATCGGCGAAGGTGCGATCCGTTTCTACCTGCCCCTGGACCAACAACTGCAAAACCCCTACTACGCCCAACTGGTGATCGTCAGCAAAGGCCTGGAATCGCGCACCGGCCTTACCGCACGCCTGAACCAGCGCCTGCGCGAAGACTTCGTCGGCATCGGTAGCTACGTCCAGGCCCTGGAAATGGGCCCGCCCGTGGGGCGGCCGATCCAGTACCGGGTCAGCGGCAAGGACATCGACCAGGTGCGCAAGCACGCCATCGCCCTGGCCACCGAGTTGGACAAAAACAGCCACATCGGCGAGATCATTTACGACTGGAACGAGCCGGGCAAAGTCCTGCGCATCGACATCGCCCAGGACAAGGCGCGGCAATTGGGGCTGTCCTCCGAAGACGTGGCCAAGCTGATGAACGGCATCGTCAGCGGCGCGCCCGTGACCCAGGTGGACGACGACATCTACCTCATCAACGTGGTCGGGCGCGCCATCGATGCCGAACGCGGCTCGCCGCAAACCCTGCAGAACCTGCAAATTGTCACCCCCAGTGGCATCTCCATCCCGTTGCTGGCCTTCGCCACGGTGCGCTATGAGCTGGAGCAGCCGCTGGTCTGGCGCCGCGATCGCAAGCCGACCATCACCATCAAGGCCGCCGTGCGCGATGAAATCCAACCCACCGACCTGGTGGCGCAACTCAAACCCACCATCGCCCAATTCGCCGCCAGCCTGCCGCCCGGCTACTCGGTGGCCACCGGCGGCACGGTGGAAGAAAGCGCCAAGGCCCAAGGCCCGATCGCCAAAGTCGTGCCGCTGATGCTGTTTTTGATGGCGACCTTCCTGATGATCCAGTTGCACAGCGTGCAGAAGCTGTTCCTGGTGGCCAGCGTTGCGCCACTGGGGCTGATTGGCGTGGTGCTGGCGCTGGTGCCCACGGGCACGCCCATGGGCTTCGTGGCGATCCTCGGCATCCTGGCGCTGATCGGCATCATCATCCGCAACTCGGTGATCCTGGTGACCCAGATCGAGGCCTTCGAGCGCGACGGCTACACGCCGTGGGACGCGGTGATGCAAGCCACCGAGCACCGCCGCCGGCCGATCCTGCTGACGGCGGCAGCGGCCAGCCTGGGCATGATCCCCATCGCCCGGGAGGTGTTCTGGGGGCCGATGGCCTACGCGATGATCGGCGGGATCATCGTCGCCACCCTGCTGACTTTGCTGTTCCTGCCCGCGCTCTATGTGGCCTGGTACAAGATCAAGGAACCGACGCCCCAGGATGCCTAGCTGTCAGGCCCTTCCCGCGCCCGCGCGGGAAGGGCCTTACGCATAAATCGGAAGCCCCGCCAGTGCGCCGCCAAGGCCACCTGGCGTAGCCTCGCCCCCCTTGATTGCAAAGGGGGCTGACCATGTTGCCGCGTTACGTCCTGCTGGCCTGTGCCGTGCTGTTCATGCCTTGGGCACAGGCCCGTATCGAGCTGCAGAACCCGTTGTGGCGCATCGAACTGGAGCCTGCGACCCTGGCGATCCGCGTGACCCCCCGCGACGGCGACGCGGTGCAAGCCTCCGCCGGGGGCCAGGCACGGCGCGTCGGGGCATTGTCGAGCAGCGCCGAGGGCGCCGACTGGCAATGGGACGATGGCGCCTTCACCGTCAATGCCCGCCTCCAGCAACGGGAACTGCTGCTGAGCATCAGCGCCCGCGAGGCCGGCAGCCTGACCTTCCTGGAGCAACCGGGCAGCGCCATGGGCCGGGGCCTGCTCTGGCCGCTGACCGAGGGCCGCTATGTGCCACGTGGCGACCGGCGCTGGCAGGCGTACCTGCTCGACTACGGCGCGATCAACACCACCCAGGACCTGAGCCTGCCGCTGTGGGGCAGCGACCACGGCAACTTCAGCCTGCATTGGCTGCTGACCAACCCATTCAACAATCGCCTGCATTTTTGCGCCGAGGGCGAGGCCCTGGGCCTGAGCGCCAGCCACGAATTCACCGCCCTCAAACCCGATGAACCCTTGACCCTGCGCCTGTACCTGGGCGACGCCGACCCATTGGCCGGGGCCAAGCGCTATCGCCAGTGGCTGATGGAAACCGGGCGCTACGAAAGCCTGGGCAGCAAACTGCTCGCCAGCCCCCAGGCCCGGCAATTGCTGGGCGCCAGCCATATCTACCTGTGGGGCAACGACCTGCTGGGCGCCGAGGATGTGCGTGATTGGGGGCAGTTGTTGCAGGCCCTGGCCTCGGGCCCGCAGGGTTCGCTGGCCGCTCAATTGCGCGAGCGCCTCGACGCTGAGGCGGCGCAGGTTCTCGCCAGCGCCAGCCTGCCCCTCACGCCTTACCAGCGCGACGCTTTGCTGGGCGGCGTGAACCGCGCCCTCAATCAGCAGGCGCGGCAGCTGTGGCGTGCCACCGACGAGCCTGACCTTTCAGCCCTCGGCCGCGCCTACGGGCAGGTGCGCGCGCGGGTGGCCGGGGAGTTTGCCGTTTTTCTGGCCCCCGACCCGCAGGGCTGGGGCGCGGGGTTGTCGCTGCGCACCCTGGAACAGCTCAAGAGTACCGGCCTGCCACGCTTGTGGCTGGGCCTGGGCGACGGCTGGGAAGGGGGTCTGTGGCACCCAGAAACCGTGCGGGCCATGGTCGCGGCTGGCTATTTGGTGGCGCCCTACGATTCCTACCAGACCGCCCTGGCCACTGCTGAAAACCCGGACTGGGTCACCGCCCACCTCGGCACCCAGGCCAACCGCGACTGCGCCATTGTGCTGCGCGACGGCCAGCCCAAGCGCGGCTTCCAGCAAGCGGGGCACTACACCGACCCGCGTTGCGTGCGGCCCCTGCTGCAAGCGCGGACCCGCGCCGTGCAGGAGCGTGTGGGGTTCAACAGTTGGTTTCTCGACGCCTACGCTACCGGCATGCTGTTCGACAGCTACCGCCGCGATGCGCCCATGACCCAGGCGCAGCAGGCCCAAGGCAATATCGCCGCCGCCCGTTGGGTGGGCGAAACCCTGCAATTGCCGGTGGGTTCCGAGGACGGCAATGCCGTCACCGCCCAGGGCATTCTGTTCGCCCATGGCATGCAGACCCCGGTGATCGGCTGGGGCGATGCAGACTTCAAGGACAAGCAATCGCCCTATTACCTGGGCAACTGGTATCCGCCGCAGCAACCCAGCGTGTTTTTTCGCCCCGCGCCCCTCAAGGAACCCTACCGCAGCCTGCACTTCGCCCCGGCCACGCGGCTGCCGCTGTACCAAGCGGTGTTCCATGGCTCGGTCATCACCAGCCACCACTGGCTGTTCGATAACCTCAAGTTGAGCAACGTGCGGGTGGAAAACGAACTCACCCAACTGCTCTACAACGTGCCGCCGCTGTACCACCTCAGCGCCGCCACCCTCAAACAGCGCCTGGCGCTGATCCAGCGCCACGACCGCTTCTTCCGCCCGCTGCACCAACGCCTGGCCACCCAGGTGCTCACGGATTTCCGCTGGCTCAGCGCCGACCGCCAGGTGCAACAAACCACCTTCGCCGACGGCACCCGGCTAGTGGCCAACTTCACCCGCCAACGGCGCAAAGTCGACGGCCGCGACCTTCCCGGCCATAGCATCACCGCCTTCGTCGCGGACGGGCGGGTGATGGTCTACCGCGCCGACTGAGCGGCGTGCGCCGTCACCCCGCCGGCGCCATCGCGGGTGGGCCCGCTCCCACACATGGGCGGGCCAGGCGCGGGAAATGTCTGCTCTGGGGCGCTCTAGCCCTTGCGCCACACACTCGCCAACCAAGGCTGTTGCTCGCGGGGTAGGCCGGCGGGGCGGTAGTAGTGCTCCAGCTCGATGAACCCTGCGTCGGTCAGCAGCAAGCGCCAGTTTTCCAGGTCGTGGTAGGCGCCGTAGCGCGGGCCGTTCCAGCCTTCCTGGTTGTCGCCCCGGGGGTTGGAGCAAAACAGCACGCCGCCCGGTTTCAGGCAGGCCTGCAATTGGCGCAACACCCGCGGCAGTTCCTGGCTGGGGATGTGGAACAGCACGGCATTGGCGAAGATCCCATCAAAGTGCCCGGGCGGCAGTTGCAGGCTGAGGAAGTCTTGCTGCCACACCTCGCAGCCGCTGTCTTCGCGGGCCATTTGCGCGAAGCGCTCGCAACCGTCCAGGCCCACCGCCACATGGCCCAGGCCAGTGAACGTCTGCAAATCGCGCCCCGGGCCGCAGCCAAAATCCAGCAGGGTGAACGGCGCCACCCCGTGGATATGGCGCAACAGCGCATCGATGTTCTGGCTCACATCGTGGTCGCGGGTGCCGTGGCGGAACTCCTCGGCGACCTGCTGGTAATGGCCCAGGGTGGTGGCAGTGATGTGCTGGAGATCGTCGGCGGTCTGTTTCATGGCGGCTGCGCAGAAGGTGAGAGGCCTCGACTATAAGCGCTTTTGCCGCGCCGGGTGCGCCAGCCTACCTGTAACTTCTGACAGTATCAGGCTGCAAAAAAACCTCGCATGCTATGGCCTGCCTGCTGAGTGGAGCCGCGACCATGCCCAACCATGACACCGCCACCCCGACGCTGAGGGGCATCGACCCCCGCGGCCTACCGGTTCGCCACGTGGCTTATTGCCGGGAAACCGCAGCCCAGGCCAGCGAACCGCGCATCACCCGGCAAGTGTTCGATGCAGCGTGGCGCCAGGTGGCCGCGTGGGATCCGCGTTTGTGGGGCCATGCGCAACGGCCCAACCTCACGACGCGCTACAGCCTCTCGGCGCAGGTGCTGCTGACAGACAGCGTGGATGGCGGCTGGCAGTTGCATCTGTTGAGCGTCGCCCAAGCGCCCCTGTCGAGTTGGGACGCTCGCGGCACTGGCCACCACACCCAGTTCGATCCACAGCTGCGCCCCATCGCCATGACCGAACAACTGGCCGGCCAGGCGCCCCGGGTGGTGGAGCGCTGGGGCTACGGCGCGGTGAACGCCGGCCATAACCAATGCGCACGCTTGGGGCGCCACGACCACCGCGCTGGCACCCGGCAGCTCGTCGAATACAACCTGGCCGGCCAACCGCTGCTGGACCATAACCGCTTTCTCGACAGCCTGGCGCTGCCCGATTGGCCGGTCAGCGTAGCCGCCCGCGACGCCTTGCTGGAGGCGGGAACGTTCGCCAACCAACAGGCCTACACCGCCTGCGGTGAACTGCGCGAGCAGACCGACGCCATGGGCAACCTCCGGCGATTTACCCACGGCCGCGGCGGGCAAGTGAGCGCGGCGTGGCTCACCCTGGCGGGCGCCGGGCAAACGCCGACGCGGCTGGTGAGCGCTATCGACTACAACGCCACAGGCCAGCCCGAGCGGGAAACCGCTGGCAACGGTGTGCAGCTATCCGCCGAGTACGCCGCCGAGGACGGGCGCCTGCACCGCTTGCGGGCTACGGCGACGGGCGGCAAGACCGTGCAGGATTTGCGCTATGGCTACGACCCGGTGGGTAACATCCTGAGCATCGAGGATGCGTCCCAGCCCACCCGTTTTGCCCGCAACCGGCGCATCGAACCGCTCAATCGCTACCACTACGACAGCCTCTACCAAGTGGTTCAAGCCACGGGCCGCGAAGTCGCCCAGCCTAGCCATGGGCCGCAATTGCCCCCATGGCAGTCGCCTGCCGTTGATCCCAATCAGCTACGCCCCTACACCCAGACCTTCACCTACGACGCCGCCGGCAACCTGCGCACGCGCCAACACAGCGCCAGCGCCACCTTCCAGATGTTCACCGCCGCCGACAGCAACCGCAGCAGCGCCCGCGAAGAAGACCTGGCCGGGGGCTTTGACGCCAACGGCAACCAATTGGAGTTGCAGCGCGGGCAACTGATGAGCTGGGACGGGCAGAACCAGTTGAGCTGCGTCACCCAGGTGCAACGCGAGGACGGCCCCGACGACAGCGAACAGTACCTCTACCAACAGCCCGGCCAACGGCTGCGCAAGGTACGCCTGAGCCAAACCCGCAGCCGCACCCTGCGCAGCGAAGTGCGCTACCTGCCGGGGCTGGAGGTGCACCGCGACAGTGCCAGTGGCGAAGAACGCCATGTGCTCAGGGTCGAGGCCGGGCGCAGCCAAGTGTGCGTGCTGCACTGGGCCCAGGCGTTACCCGGCGGCACCCGCAACGACCAGGTTCGCTACACCCTGGGCGACCATTTAGGCTCCTGCACCCTGGAGCTGGACGAGCAAGGCGCGTTATTGAGCCAGGAAGGTTATTACCCCTTCGGCGGTACGGCGTGGTGGGCCGGGCCGAGTGCAATTGAAGCCAACTACAAGAGCTTTCGTTATTCGGGCAAAGAGCGCGATGCGACAGGGCTTTATTACTATGGCTATCGCTATTACGCGCCTTGGTTACAGCGGTGGGTGAGTGCGGATCCGGGTGGGGATATCGGCGGTATTAACTGGTTCTGTTTTGTAAGTAATAATCCAGTGCGCTTTCGCGATTTTCACGGGCTGGTTAAATACAAGGGGAAATATGATGGGTCGGAAATTCAATTAAAGATGAGTGGTGGGAGTTTTGTTGCGCGGGGTTATTCGGAAATTAAAAAACATGATGAGGTCGCCGCACGAAATCTCGACGAGGGCCTTGAGTACGCAAAAGTTGCAGCAGGTGCAGCGTTGAACGTTTTGTCTATGGAGAAAATTCCAAGGAAGTACCGCGAGGTTATTAGTCGTGTTTATGGCAAGTTAGCAGAGCCGAAAGTGTTCATGGAACGACTGCGGTCTGAAGTTCAGATCATGGTTGACGCTCTTGACTTCAGAGCCCAGGAGCAAGGCAAGGAGCAACTCGTTTGGGTGAAAATGAAGGATGGAACCAATGCCTTTACTTATCGCAAAGACCCGCATGAACGAATTTTCATGACTGAGGCTGCCTTGAAGACATCTCCAAAGTACACAGGCATGGTGCTGGTCCATGAGTTGAGCCATATAAAACTTGGGAAATCAGACAGTATTTACTACCCGTCCGGCCACACGCTGAATCCTGCGGACCCAAGTCAGCAGGCACTTGAGGCTGATAGGGTTTCCATGGGGCATAAAGATAATGTGTTGTCCCAATACATAGAGAAGAATTTTTCCAAAGAAGATCGGGTGAAATTGTTTGGAGCGAGCCGAGCGGAAGATATAGAGAAAGCGCTTAAAGATACGCCTGGGTTGCGCACGAACACACTGTTTAATAACGCCGATTCATTTAGCTTGCTGGTATTTTCTTTAGGGCATGAGGCGGTTTGGAAAAAACAGTTGGCAGGGGCGTGACGCCTTGATCGCGCAATCGTGCCGTCACGATTGCGCTTGGCTACTGTCTCAACGCTTATTCAACCCCCGCGCCAGGCGATCCCCGCCCAGTTGGATCGCCGCCACCAGCAGTACCAGCAGCACGATCACGGTGAGCATGATCTGGCTGTCGAAGCGCTGGTAGCCGTAGCGGTAGGCGATGTCGCCCAGCCCGCCGGCCCCGATGGCGCCGGCCATGGCCGAGGAGTTAATCATGGTCACCAGGGTGATGGTGAAGCCGCCGACGATGCCGGGTAGGGCTTCGGGCAGCAGCACGTGCCAGACGATATGCCAGCGCCGGCAGCCCATGGCCTGGGCCGCTTCGATCAGGCCGTGGTCCACCTCGCGCAGGCTGACTTCGGCGATGCGTGCGAAGAACGGCGTGGCGGCGATGGTCAGCGGCACCACGGCGGCCCACACGCCGTAGGTGGTGCCGACGATCAGGCGGGTGAAGGGGATCAGCGCCACCATCAGGATCAGGAACGGGATGGAGCGGAACAGGTTGACGAACGCTCCCAGCACCCGGTTCAGCGCGGGCGCCTGGAAGATCCCGCCGGGGCTGCTGGTGACCAGGATCACTGCCAGTGGAATACCCGCCAGCAAGGCGATCAGCGACGACACGCCGACCATCAAAAAGGTGTCGATAAAACCTTGTAGCAACCGATCAAACCACATAACCCAGTACCTCCGTGCGGGGCGCCCACTGGCGGGCGCGTTGGCGCAGTTCTGCGGCGCCCAGGGACGAGCCGCTGACCGCCAGCAGCAGTTGGCCCAGGGCGTGGCCCTGGATACGTTCGACGCCGCCCTGCAACAGGCGCACCCGCCCGCCGAGGGCGCTGAACAACGCCGCCAGGTCGGGTTCGTCGCTGGCGCCGGTGAACTGCAAACGCAGCACCACGGCCGCGTCCGAGGATGGCGGCGCCGTGTGCAGGCGGGTTTGCAGCTCGGCCGCCAAGGCATGTTGCAGCGGCGCCAGCAGGGTTTGGCTGACCTCGTGTTGCGGGTCGCCGAACACTTCCCACACCGGCCCTTGCTCGACGATGCGGCCGTGTTCGAGCACCACCACGCGGTCGCAAACCTCGCGGATCACCGCCATCTCGTGGGTAATCAGCACGATGGTCAGGCCCAGGCGCTGGTTGATCTGGCGCAGCAGGCCGAGGATCGACTGGGTGGTTTCCGGGTCCAGGGCCGAGGTCGCTTCGTCGCACAGGAGAATCTCGGGGTCGTGGACCAGCGCGCGGGCGATGCCCACCCGTTGCTTTTGCCCGCCGGACAACTGCGCCGGGTAGGCCTGGTGTTTGTCGTGCAGGCCCACCAGCTCCAGCAACTCGCGCACCTTGTGCTGGCGCTGGGCCTTGGCCACGCCTGCGACTTTGAGCGCCAGCTCGACGTTCTGCCACACGGTCTTGGCCGACATCAGGTTGAAGTGCTGGAAGATCATGCCGATGCGCCGGCGCAGGGCCACGAGTTGGTCTTCGTTGAACTCGCCGATGTCCACCTGGTCGATCAGCACCCGGCCGCTGCTGGGTTGTTCCAGGCGATTGATGGTGCGGATCAGCGACGACTTGCCCGCGCCGCTGCGGCCGATGATGCCGAACACTTCGCCGCGCTGGATCGCCAGGTCGATACCGTGCAGGGCCGCCACCGGGCCGTGCTGGCCGGGGTAAGTCTTGCCCAGGCCGACAAAGCGCACATGGGCGTGGTTGAGTTGCGGGTGCAGCTCGCTGGGGCTGGCGGTGTGGGGCGTGGCCGGGGCCGTGCGCCGCAGGGCGGTGGTGGCGCCCATGGTCAGCCTTCCCAGCCGGCTTGGTAGAGCGTGCCGTGGGCTTTATCCAGGGCGGCGCGCACTGCCGGCGAGTGCTGGTAGATGTCGACGAACTTAATCAGGCGCGGGTCGTCTTTTTTCTCGGGCTGGATGACGAACTGGATCACGTATTCCTTGTGGTCGAGGCCGTCGAACAGCAGGGCGGAGCCGGCATCGAAGGTGTTCGCCAGGCGGATATAGGCCGGGTAGCCCTGCACCAGGTCGGCGTCGTCATAGGCGCGCACCAGTTGTACCGCTTCGACTTGCAGGAGCTTGATGCCCTTGGGGTTGGCGATGATGTCGTCTTCGGTGGCCTTGTAGCCCACGCCCGGTTTGAGGCTGATAAGCCCGGCCTTGGCCAGCAATTGCAGGCCGCGGCCGCTGTTGATCGGGTCGTTGGCGATGGCCACGCTGGCGCCCTGGGGCAGTTCGGCGAAGCTTTTGTACTTTTTCGAGTACAGGCCAACGTTGTTGATGATCCCGGGCTTGAACGGCACCAGGTCGAAACCGGCGGCGGCTTTGGCGTTTTCCAGAAAGGGGATGTGCTGGAAGTAGTTCACGTCGATATCCCCCGCCGCGAGGCTGACGTTGGGCGCGATCCAGTCGCTGAACTCCACCAGTTCGACCTTCAGGCCCTGCTTGCCGGCCTCTTGCACGGCGGCCTCCAGGGGGATGGCGAACGCCGCGGTGGTGCCGACCTTGAGCGGCGCCTCGGCGGCGAAAACGGTCGAACTCAAGAGCCCGAAGGCGAGGGCCAGTGCTTTGACTGGGTGGCTGAGGCGTTGGTTATTCATGGTCGGTTTCCAGTCAATAAAGGTGGGTGGTATCTGGCATCCATCTCCCTGTGGGAGGGGGTGTTCACTGGCATAAAAAATCAGTGGCGGTACTGGGCGCCGGTGTGCCGCTGGGGCAGGCGCGGGTGTTCGTGGAACAGTTTTTCCCGCAGGGTGCCGCTGTCGTAGGCGGTTTTGTACGAGCCGCGCCGTTGCAGTTCGGGGATCACCAGGTCGATGAAATCGACATAGCTTTGCGGGGTGACGATGCGGGTCAGGTTGAAGCCGTCCAGGCCGGTTTCGCCGATCCAGGATTCCAGTTCATCGGCCACTTGCTCGGCGCTGCCCACCAGGGTGATGTAGCGCCCGCCCAAGGCGTGCTGGTCGAGCAATTTGCGCCGGGTCCAGTCGTTGTTTTGCAGGATCTTGGTCGCCGATTGGATGGCGTTGCCCTTGACGTGCTGGATCGGTTCGTCCAGTGCGTATTGGGCAAAGTCGATGCCGGTGGAGCTGGAAAAATGCGCCACCCCCGCCTCGGCGCTGGCGTAGTGGCGGTACTCGGCCTGCTTGGCCAGGGCCTCTTGTTCGGTGGCGCCGACAATCACGTTCAGGCCCATGAACACCTTGATGTCGTTCGGGTTACGCCCGGCCGCGACGGCGCTGGCGCGTACCTTGTCCACCTGGGCCCGGGTCGCGGCCTTGTTCTGGCCGCTGATGAACACGCATTCGGCGTGCTGCCCGGCGAACTGCAAACCGCGCTCGGAACTGCCGGCCTGGAACAGCACCGGTGTGCGCTGCGGCGACGGCTCGCAGAGGTGATAGCCCTCGACCTGGTAGAACTCGCCGTGGTGCTCAACCTTGTGCACCTTGTCCGGGCGGGCGTAGATGCGCTGCACCGGATCGTTGATGACCGCGTCGTCCTCCCAACTGCCTTCCCAGAGTTTGTAGAGCACTTGCAGGTACTCGTCGGCCTGGTCGTAGCGCCGGTCATGTTCGACCTGCTCGCTCAGGCCCATGGCTTTGGCGGCGCTGTCGAGGTAGCCGGTGACGATGTTCCAGCCCACCCGGCCACGGCTCAGGTGGTCGAGGCTGGACATGCGCCGGGCGAACAGATACGGCGGCTCATAGGTGAGGTTGGCGGTCAGGCCGAACCCCAGGTGGCGGGTTACGGCGGCCATGGCCGAGACCAGCAGCAACGGGTCGTTGACCGGCAACTGGATGGCCTCCTTGAGGGGCACGGCCACCGAGTGCTGGTAGACGTCGTACACCCCGACGATGTCGGCGAGGAACAAACCATCGAACAGGCCGCGCTCCAGCAATTGGGCCAGTTCGGTCCAATACTCGAGTGTGTTGTAGTGGGTCGAGGTGTCTTGCGGGTGGGTCCACAAGCCGTGGTTGATGTGCCCGATGCAGTTCATGTTGAAGGCATTGAGGAGGATTTTTTTCTTCGCGCCCTGGCTCATCAGATCGTCCCCCGCAGTGGCGGGTTTGCGTCGTTGAGGTAGTAGTTGCCCACGGCGTGGTACTTCCAGCGCACCGGGTCATGCAGGGTATGCACGCGGGCGTTGCGCCAGTGGCGGTCCAGGCCATGTTCGGCCAGGGTGGCTTGGCTGCCGGCCAGCTCGAACAAGGTGCTGCCCGCCGCCAGGGACACTTCGGTGCTGATGGCCCGGGCCTCGGCGACGGCGATGGACGCGGCGGCCACGGTTTGCGTGTCGGCTTGGGCGTGGGCGCGGTCGAGGAATTCCCCGGCGCGCTCCAGCAGGGCTTCGGCGGCGTGCAGGCGGGCGCTGAGGTGGCCGAAGCTTTTCAGGGTCAGGGGGTCGTCGCTGGCCTTGTCGCTGAGGGCGTCGATCCACGGCCGGGTCTTGGTGCGCACAAAATGCAGGGCATCTTCAAACGCGGCGCGGGCGATGCCGGTGTCGATGGCGGCGTGCAGAAGCTGCGCCAGTGGGCCCACCGGCGTGGGGCGCTCGAAGGCGCTCTGGAACGGGATCACGTCCTCGGCGGCGACGTAGACGTTGTCGAACACCACCGAACCGCTGCCGGTGGTGCGCTGGCCGAAGCCGCTCCAGTCGTCGATGACGGTGAGCCCGCGGCTGTCAGCGGGGACGAAGGCCAATTGCTGCACGCCGTGTTCGTCCACCACCGAGGTGGGGATGCGCTGGGCATAGATCGCCCCGGTGGCGTAGAACTTACGGCCGTTGATGCGATAACCGGCGCCGTCGCGGCGCAGTTGGGTGGTGCGTTCGTGGGCGTTCTTGGTGCCCAGTTCGGCCAAGGCATTGCCAAAGCGCCGCCCGGCCAGCACTTCGGCGTAGAGGCGTTGTTGCTGGGCGGGGGTGCCGTTCACCCGCAGCACTTCGAGGGCGTAGAAGTGGTTCTGCGGGATCTGCCCCAGGGAGCCATCGGCCTGGGCGATCAGCGCGATGACCTTGGCCAGGGTGACGTGGGACACGTCTGCGCCGCCGTAAGCCTTGGGCACCGTGATGCCCCACAGCCCGGAGCGGGAAAACACTTCCAGCTCGGCGTGGGGCAAGCGGCGCTCGCGGTCGCGCAGGGCGCTGTCGCGTTTGAAGTCTTCGGCCAGGTCGCTGGCGACGATCAGGGCTTGCTCGTCGCTGGTAATCACCGCGACGTGGGGGGAATAGGTCATGTGTTTCTCCAGAGATCTGGTCAAAAGTCTGCGGGGCGTCAGATCCAGGAATGCCTGGCCGGCACGCTGCCATTGAGGCGATAGGCGCCGATGGCGTGGTACTTCCAGCGCACCGGGTCGTGCAGGGTGTGCACCCGGGCGTTGCGCCAGTGGCGGTCGAGGTTGAATTCGGCGAGGGTGGCGCGGCTGCCCGACAGCTCGAAGAGCTTTTCACTGGCCAGTAGCGCCAGTTCGGTGGTCAGCACCTTGGCTTCGGCCACCGCGATGGACGCGCGGGCGGCCGACGCGACGGTTACCGGCGCCGCGTTGACTTCGTCTAGCACCTGGCCGGCCTTGCGCAGCAGCGCCTCGGCGGCGTGCAATTCGATTTTCAGTTTGCCGATGTCGGCAATCACGTAGAGGTCGTCGCTGGCGCGCTCGACGTTGGCGTCGATCCATGGCCGCGCCTTTTCCCGCACGAAGCGGATGCTGTCGTCGATGGCTTCGCGGGCGATGCCCAGGTCGATGGCGGCTTGGATCAATTGCGAGACCGCGCCCTGGGTCGTGGGGGTTTCGCTCAGGCGCCAGTTATCGATGACCAACTCGGCATCCACCGGCACGTTGTTGAGCAGCACGGTGCCGCTGGCGGTGGTGCGCTGGCCAAAGCCTGACCAGTCATCGACGATACGCAGCCCCGGCGTGCCCCGGCGTACGAACGCCATGACCTGCTTGCCGTCATCGTTGAGCGCCTTGACCGCCACCCAATGGGCGAAGAGGGCGCCGGTGGAGTAGAACTTCTGGCCGTTGAGCAGCAGGCTATCGCCCTGGGCGGTGAGGCGGGCCTTGAGGGTCAGGGTGTTTTGGGTGCCGCGTTCGGGGCCCGCGTTGCCGATGCGCCAGCCGTCGAGGATGCTTTTGAACAGCTGTTTTTTCTGCGCCTCGGTGGCGCTGTCGATCAGCACGTGGAGGATGCCGAAGTGGTTCTGCGGGATCTGCCCCAGCGCCGGGTCGGCCGCCGAGATAATCGCGAACACCTCGGCCACGGTCGCGAACGACACCTGCGGGCCGCCGTACTGGCGCGGCACCGAGATGCTGCCCAGGCCGCTGCGGGTGAACTGTTCGATTTCCGACCACGGCAAGCGCCGCTGCTGGTCGCGCCGGGCAGCGTGTTGGCGTGCGGTTTGCGCCAGCTCGCGGGCCGCCAGCAGGGCTTGGGCGTCGTTGCGCAGCACTTGGGCGGGCAGCAGCAGCGGGGCGATGTCCAGGTCGCTGGACAGGGGTGCATCGGCCAGTGTGGACATCAGCGCCGCTCCTTGGCTGCACGCAATGCCCTGGCGTTATGCACTGGGGAAATTGTGTTCCGGACCATACCTACCTCACATCTCATGGAACGCCGCCGATGGGCGGCGAAAACGAAAACAAGAATGTCCGGTGGTCCGGTGCATATACCCTAAGCGCGTATAAATAATTAATAAACTAACTTTTAGGAATATGCATAGAAGGTCAGAACGAGGCTTCGGGGCAAGGCAGGCCCGCCCCTGTAGCCATTGGCGGCTACAGGGGCGAGGGTCAGCCGCGCCGGGTTTCGGCAGCTTGCAGCGCGGGCCTGGCGGGGATCTGGTAGGGGGTGGCACAGCCGATGCGCAGCTTGCGCGGCGGCGCCCAGCGTGAGTTGTTGCCGGCGCGGTCGAGGATGCAATAGGTGATTTCCAACTGGTTGTCTTCGCCGGCCTCCAGGATCACGGCCGGCGGCACCCAGATGTTGATCGGCTTGCCCACCTCGTCGGCGCGCACCTTGGGCAGGTCCAGGCGCACGTCGCCCCAGCGCAGGGTGATTTCATCCTCGGCGGCCATGTTCAGGTACGGCGCGATGGTCAGTGGCACGCCGCGTTTGACCTGGTTGGCGTTCACCCCCTGGCGGCGAATGGCGCCAGGGATGGCCAAGGGTTCCAGGCTCTGATTCTCGTCGCCGCACAGGGGCGATGGCTGGCCCCCGGGGCAGTCGAGCTTGACCTGCACCCGCCGCGCCGCCGAGAGCAGCGGGCCGTGGCCCACGTGCATGAGGCGGTAGTGGACGCACGATGTGCCGTTGCGGATAAAGCTTTCGGGGACCCGCAGGCTGATGGTTTGGCCGATGTCGGCGGCTGCCAGCACGGTGGAGGTGACATAGCAGTCGTCCCAGAACAGCTCGATCAGGTCACCCTCATCCATGCCAGGGTAGGGCGCGATATCGATGAGCAGGTGGGCGGCGTTGGTCGCATTGACGTTGTGCTTGTGGGAACAGGACAGGCTGGGAGCAGCCAGCTCGGGTTGGGGGGCGGTACGGGTCATGGTGTTCTCCTTGAAACAGTGCAGCGAAGTCCGTTTCTGAACGGCCCTGGATGTTGAAAAGGAACATCCGTGGGGCGTCATAAGTTGCGCGTTCAATATGGGTGCGGTTGGAGTTTAAGTTGTTGTGGGGTGATCGGTATTAAACAGATAAGTGCTTACTTGTTACAGTGTCAAGGGTGCGCGGGAGTTAACTTGTAAATAGAGATTTGTTCAGAAAACTCCTACTTGGAATTGGCATTAAGCGCTGGCCCTTGGCGAACTTTATGCCGATATAGCCGCGTTGAAATGGAGGTTGTAAGCGCTGCTGTAGACGGGGATAAGGGCGTGTTGTTACAAGCGCTGGGTGAATTTAATGTTGCTCGATATAGATATGTAGTGCCTGAATTCAACACATAAGTGCAACGCTCACCCCTGTATGCACTTCGTACGGCGTCTTCCAGCCCAAGCGCTTGCGCGGGCGTAGATTGATCCTCGCTACTGTCCGATTGACGGCTTCGACGGTCA